>JANNKS010000343.1:0-6227 GCA_031396425.1 Rhizobacter sp.
TGGGTGCCGCCTTCAACGAGCACGAAGCGCTTGGGTGCCGGCGCGCGTTCGAACAGCGCCCGGCCGAGTTCGGGCCGGATCAATGAGTCGTCGCTGCCGTGCACCACCAGCATCGGCATGCGCACCCGGCCGACCTTGTTCGCCGAGTCGAACCGCTGGGTGATCAGCGGGGTCAGCGGCAGCCAGCCCCAGCGCATCGATTGAAACACGTCCGGTATCGAGGTGAACGTGCCCTCCACGATCAGGCCCTTCGCGTCACTCACCTCGGTGGCCAGCTGGACCGCAATGGCGCCGCCCAGCGAATGGCCGAAGATGTAGCGATCGTGTTGTGCGTGTTCGCGAGCCAGCCAGGCCCAGGCGGCGCGCGCGTCCTCGTAAACCAGCGACTCGGAAGGCAATTCATCGCTGCTCTTGCCGAAGCCGCGATAGTCGACCGCCAGCACGCTGAAGCCGAGTTGCTGCATCTGGCGGATGCGAAACGCGCTGCCTGCCACATTGCGTCGTGCGCCGTGCAGGTACAGCAGCACCGGGGCGTTCGGATTTTCGGCGGCCAACCACAGCGCGTGCAGCTTCACACGAGTGCCGCTGGTCTGCGACTCGTGTTCGATCCAGACGTCGTCCATGCCCGAGATCTGCGTTTGTGACCAGGCCTGCGCCTGCGACGGCATGAAGATCCATTTGCGCTGTTGCACTTCCAGCGTCTGGCAACCGCCCAGCAGGGCCGCGAACAGCAGCAGCAAGACGGGCAGCCGCCAGCCACGCGTCAGCGAGGTCTTGGGGAGGGTCATGGGTTTGTCCTCTTCACTGGCGGATTGCTGCGAGATGGCGTCACTGGCCGCGCCAGAACAGGCGGTCAAGTTCTTTCAGGCTGATCTGGCGCCAGGTCGGCCGACCGTGGTTGCACTGATCCGCGCGGGCCGTGTTTTCCATGTCGCGCAGCAAGGCGTTCATTTCTTCGATCGTCAGCGCCCGGTTGGCGCGCACTGCGCCGTGGCACGCCATGGTGGAGAGCACGCGGTCGCGGGCGCGCTGGATGACTTGGCTGGCTTCGAATTGTGCAAGCTCGGCCAGCACGCTGCGGGCCAGCTCGACCACGTTGCCCCCGGCCAACGCGGTCGGGTGCGAGCGCACCGCCAGCGTGCCGGTGCTGAATGGGGCGATATCGAGCCCAAGCTGGAGCAATTGCCCACCCTGGCTTTCGACAGTCGCCATCTCCTGGGCGGTTGCGGCAAACGTGACCGGAATGAGCAACGGCTGGGCTTCCAGCGTGGTGCCGGCGCTGCTCGCCTTGAGCCGTTCGTAGACGATTCGTTCATGGGCGGCGTGCATGTCGACGATCACCAGCCCCTGGGCATTCTCGGCCAGCACGTAGATGCCGCCGATCTGCGCCAGCGCGCGCCCGAGCGGCCAAGCGGACCCCTCGTCGCGGGCCATTGCCTTGGGTTGCGGCGTGCTCTCTTGGCCGGGCGCGGCTGCGGCCGCAGGGCGGGTCACTTCTCCGGCCAGCGCCGTCCATGGCGCCGCGGGTTCGCGCGCGTGCAGCACTGCCAGTTGTTGCAGCGCCAGCGACGCCTGGACCGGCGTTGCCGGCCATTCGCGACCGTGGTTGAACTGCACTTGCGCATGGGGCGCAGCGCCACCGGTCGGTGCGGGTGCACCCGATGACCAGGGTGTCGCGTTGTCCGTCAGGGTGTTCGAAGTCGACGGGGGCGCAGCAGTCAGGCCGCCAGCAAGGCCGCCAGCGAGGCCCCCCGCGCGCGACGCAGCCAAGGCCTCGCTGACCGCTCGCCGAACCGCCTGGTGGATTTCGCGCGAGTCACGGAACCGCACCTCGACCTTGGTGGGGTGCACATTCACGTCGACACGTTCCGGCGCGATGGCGATGAACAGCACATACGAGGGTTGGCGCGCGCCATGCAGCACATCTTCGTAGGCGGAACGCACCGCGTGCGCAATCAGCCGGTCACGCACGTAGAGGCCGTTCACGTACACGTATTGCTGGTCGGCGCGCGAACGCGCCGCTTCGGGAAGGCCGGTTCGACCCCCGACGGTGAGGGTTCCCGCGTCCAGCGCCACCGGCATGCTTTGAGCGGTGAAGTCGGGCCCGAGCACGTCGAGCACACGCTGCGCGCCGTCGGCACGACGCCACTTCAGCACCGCCTTGCCCTCGTGCCAGGCGGCAAACTCGACATCCGGGCGCGCCAACGCGTGGCGGCGCACCGCTTCCAGGCAGTGCGCTAGCTCGGTCGCATCGCTCTTGAGGAATTTGCGCCGCGCCGGCGTGCTGAAGAACAGTTCGCGCACCTCGACACTGGTGCCGCGCGCGCGCGAGGCGGGTTGCAGCTCGCCGCCGCGAGCGTCGAGCCGGCAGGCGTGCTCGGCCGCCGCGGTGCGGCTGGTCAACTGCACCTCGGCCACCGAGCAGATGGCCGCGAGGGCCTCGCCGCGAAAGCCCATCGTCGCGACCGATTCAAGATCGGCCAGCGATGCGATCTTGCTGGTGGCGTGGCGCCGCACCGCGAGCGCCAGTTCGTCGGGGGCTATGCCTTCACCGTCGTCTTCGACGATCGTCGCGCGCACGCCGCCGCCACCGAGCTTGATGACCACCTCGCTGGCGCCGGCGTCCAGCGCGTTGTCGACCAGTTCGCGCACCACCGAGGCGGGCCGCTCGACCACTTCGCCGGCGGCGATCTGGCTGATCAGTTCGTCACCGAGTTCACGGATCGGCCGGCGCACGTCACGGGCTGTAGGCAGGCCATTCATGCGCGCATTGTAGAAAGTGCACGCCCAGCCCGCCTTGACCACAGGGATAATCGCCCCGAATGGAATACCTGGCCATCCTGATCGATTTCGTTCTGCACGTCGATGTGCACCTCGCCAACTTCGTGCAAACCTACGGTCAATGGGTCTACGCGCTGCTGTTTGCGATCATCTTTGTCGAGACTGGCGTCGTCGTGATGCCGTTCCTGCCTGGCGATTCGCTGCTGTTCGTGGTCGGGGCGATGTGCGGCGTGGGCCTGATGGACCTGCCGCTGTCGATGGCGCTGCTTACCGTGGCGGCGATTCTGGGCGACCAGACCAATTATTCGATCGGCCGCTACTTCGGATCGAAGGTGTTCCAGTGGGAGAATTCGCGCTGGTTCAACAAGCGGGCCTTCGACCAGGCGCACGCCTTCTACGAGAAGTACGGCGGCATCACGATCGTGCTGGCACGGTTTCTGCCGTTTCTGCGCACCTTCGCGCCGTTCGTTGGTGGTGTCGCGCAGATGACGCGCAGCAAGTTCACCGCCTACAACGTCGGCGGCGGCGCCCTGTGGGTCGGCAGCCTGACGCTTGCGGGCTACCTGTTCGGCAACATCCCGTGGGTCAAGAGCAATCTCGAGAAGATCATCTGGGCGATGATCATCATTCCCGGGCTGCTGGTGATGTTTGGCGCATGGCGGGCGCGCCGCAGCGCTGCCGTGTGAGCGCACGGCACTTTCTGCCCTGTGGCGCCGCTCCTTGGCTTTTCGGCCAAGGCTGTGTATATTCACAGCATGTCAGCTGGTACCTCCAAATTGCAGAGTCCCGATCCGGCTTTGCCGGTCGGCGCAGCCAAGGGTCGCGGCACGGTTTGGGCGATCGAGCATCGTTTCAGCGCCCGCAAGAGTGAATCGTTCGACGACGGCTGGGGCACGCTCGAGCAGCAGGCGCACGAGGAACACCTGCCCGCGGCAACCCATGTCATCGAGGAGCGTGCCAAGTCCATCCTCACCAGCAACGACTCGCCCGATATCGCGTTCGATCTGTCGATCAACCCGTACCGCGGCTGCGAGCATGGCTGCGTCTACTGTTTCGCCCGGCCGACGCACAGCTACCTGAACCTGTCGCCAGGGCTGGATTTCGAAACCCGCATCGTCGCCAAGGTCAATGCCGCGCAGCGGCTGCGCGAAACCTTCGCCAGCCGCGCCTACGAGCCGGCCATGCTCAACCTGGGTTCGGCGACCGACGCGTATCAACCCGTCGAGCGGCGGCTGCGGATCACGCGCGCTGTGATCGAGGTGCTGGCCGAGTGCAACCACGCGTTTTCGATCGTCACCAAGTCGGCTGGTGTCGAGCGTGACATCGACCTGCTTGCGCCGATGGCGGCGCGCGGGCTGGTTGCGGTGTACGTGTCGGTCACCACGCTCGACCCGACGCTGGCACGCATCATGGAGCCACGCGCGGCCTCGCCGCAACGGCGGCTGCGTTGCATCGAAACGTTGGTGCGCGCTGGCATTCCAGTCGGCGTGAGCGTGTCGCCCGTGATTCCGTTCATCAACGAACCCGAACTGGAGCGAATTCTCGATGCGGCGGCGCGGGCCGGCGCAAGCCGCGCGTTCAGTGTCGTGCTTCGCCTGCCATGGGAAGTGAACCCGATCTTCCAGCAGTGGCTCGACACGCATTTCCCCGAACGCGCGACGCGCGTGATGGCGCGCGTGCGGGAGATGCGGGGTGGGCGCGGCTACGACGCGACGTTCGGCAGCCGCATGGTTGGCGAGGGCGTGTGGGCGAAGCTGCTGCGCCAGCGGTTTGACAAGGCGGTCTTGCGACTCGGCTTGAACCGCGACAGGGTGCCACTCGATCTGTCGTGCTTCCGTAAGCCATTGCCCGCCAGCGCGAGCGGGCAGCGCGACCTGTTCGCCCGAGACGTCAATACCTGAGAGGTGCCGGCCGGCTCGGGCGACGATTGCCGCAGCCCCAGCCCCGCGCAATGCCGCGGGGCGGCGCCCGACGCGCTCAGGTCACTTGAAGATGCCCTTGACCCGATCGGTCCACGACTTCGAGGTCGGCGAATGGCGTTCGCCCCCCTTGTTGAACGACTCGTCGAGCTCCTTGAGCAGCTTGCGCTGGTGTTCAGTGAGTTTGATCGGCGTTTCGACGCTGACGTGGCAGTAAAGGTCGCCGGGGTAGCTGGAGCGCACGCCGCGGATGCCTTTGCCGCGCAGGCGGAACGTCTTGCCGTGCTGGGTGCCTTCGGGCAGGTCGATCTCGGCGCTGCCGCCCAAGGTGGGCACGTCGATGCTGCCGCCCAGTGCGGCAGCCGTCAAGGGCACCGGCACGGTGCAGTGCAGGTCGTCACCGTCGCGCTCGAAGATGTCGTGCTGCTTGATGCGGATTTCGATGTACAGGTCGCCCGATGGGCCACCGTTCATGCCGGGCTCGCCGTTGCCGCTGGAGCGGATGCGCATGCCTTCGTTGATGCCCACCGGAATCTTCACCTCGAGCGTCTTGGTCTTCTTCACCTTGCCCTGGCCATTGCAGGTGGTGCAGGGGTCGGGAATGATCTTGCCCGTGCCGTGGCAATGCGGGCAGGCTTGCTGGATGCTGAAGAAGCCCTGGCGCATGTGCACTGTGCCGGCGCCGCCGCAGGTGCTGCAGCCGCGCGGGCTGGTGCCCGGTTTGGCGCCGGTGCCGTGGCACGTTTCGCAGGCCTCGTAGGACGGGATGCGGATCTGCGACTCCTTGCCGTTCGCCGCTTCCTCGAGCGTGATTTCCATCGCGTAGTTCAGATCGGCGCCGCGAAACACCTGCTGGCCGCCTGCGCCGCGGCGCTGGGCGCCGCCAGCGCCGGCTGCACCGAAGATGTCGCCGAAGATGTCGCCGAAGGCTTCCGCAAAGCCGCCGAAGCCCTCTTGCCCCGGCCCGGGCCGGCCGCCGGCCATGTTCGGGTCGACGCCAGCGTGGCCGTACTGGTCAGAGGCGGCGCGCTTTTGCGGGTCGGAGAGCATTTCGTAAGCCTCCTTGCCCACCTTGAATTTCTCTTCGGCCTTTTTTGCGCCATCGCCCTGGTTGCGGTCAGGGTGGTGCTTCATCGCCAGCGTGCCCGGGAACATGAACTGCTGGGCGATCAGGTCCAGCACGTCCTGCTTGCACTGGGTGTGGGCCAGATTGGCATACAGGAAGTGCTGGCCGGCCCGGTTGGCCGCCTGCTGCAGGTCCATGACACGGAACGCCCGAATCGACTGCACGATGTTCGGTCGTACGCCCTTCAGTGACAGGTTGGTCTCCGCTGGTTTTTCCATAGTGCTCATCATTGCTTCGGGGCGCGTCGGGGCGCCGCTCCAATCCAGTTCATCGCTCAAGGCACGATCCTCCTGAAACTTGCGTAATGGTCTGCCGTATACCAGCAGGCTTGCGGTACCTTGCGCTCGCCACCGCACACGATGCGCCGGGCACCGCGGTCGCGTGCGCCTGGCGTCTCGACC
>JANNKS010000370.1:0-3426 GCA_031396425.1 Rhizobacter sp.
CGCCAGCGCGCCGCACAGCTCGTTGCCATGCGTCAGGGCCTGCACCAGCACGTTCGGCCCGGGGCGACCCGAATCGAGCACGTGGACGAAGTCAACACCTCGGTTGCCGTGGCGGAAGGGCGTGATGTCGGGTGGCGTCAATTCGATCGCCGCACGTGACGGTGGCGGCTCGGTGGCACGGAAGTCGCTAGACCGAAGGTGGTCACCCGATGGCAACGGGTCGTGCACGACGGCCTGCGGTGCCTGACCCGGGCGCGGCTCGAGGGGGGCGCGATGGTTCATGTCCGCAGTATCGGGCCGCGCCGCACTGGGGTGGACCCGGATGCCTATGGACCATGTGAGGGACTAGCATGCCCTTGTGTTTTGGACCTGTTTGACGGAGATGAAGCCATGCAAGAACATGATCTGCGCGCGTTGATCGAAGAAGTCCGTGAAGGCAAGCTGCCGCGCCGCAGCTTCATCCAGCAGATGGTGGGCCTGGGCCTGACCGCGCCGATGGCGTCGATGATGCTGATGCACGAAGGCGTGGCGCAGACACCGGCGCCGATTCAGTACAAGCCCACCAAGCGCGGCGGCGGCGGCACGCTCAAGCTCATCTACTGGCAAGCCGCGGTGCACCTCAACCCGCACTACGCCGGCGGCACCAAGGACCAGGACGCGAGCCGCGTCTTCTACGAACCACTGGCCAGTTGGGACAGCGAAGGCAACCTGGTGCCGGTGCTGGCGGCCGAGGTGCCCACGCGCGCCAACGGCGGCCTCTCGGCCGACGGCCGGGCAGTCACCTGGAAGTTGAAGCGCGGCGTGAAATGGCACGACGGCAAGGATTTCAGCGCCGACGACTTGGTTTTCACCGCGCAGTACGCAGCCGACCCGGCCGCGGCGATGAACTACATCAGCGTCTACCGGGACATCAAGGTCACCAAGGTCGACTCGCACACGGTGCGCGTCGACTTTCCCAAGCCCGCGCCCTTCTGGGCCGAGCCCTTCGTCGGCAGCGTCGGCCTGATCCTGCCCAAGCACGTGTTCGAGCCCTTCATGGGCGCGAAATCGCGCGACAACCCGGCCAACCTGAAGGCCGTGGGAACCGGTCCCTACAAGGTGGTCGATTTCAAGCCCGGCGACATGCTGCGAGCGGCGGCGAACATGGACTACCACGTCGCCAACCAGCCCTTCTTCGATACGCTCGAGGTCAAGGGCGGCGGCGACGCCACCAGCGCCGCGCGCGCGGTGCTGCAGACGGCCGAATACGACGTGGGCTGGAACTTGGCCGTGGAGGACGTGATCCTCAAGCAGCTCGAAGGCGCTGGCAAGGGCAAGATGGCCTTCTACGTGGGCAGCGACATCGAGTTCGTGATCCTCAACCCCACCGACCCGTGGAACGAGGTCGATGGCGAACGCGCCAGCGTCAAGAGCAAGCATCCGGCCTTCACCGACAAGGCCGTGCGCGACGCGATGAGCCTGCTCATCGACCGCAAGGGCATCGCCGAAGTGATCTACGGCCGCGGCGCCATCACCACGGCCAACTTCCTGAACAACCCGCCGCGCTTCCGCAGCTCGGCCATGAAGTTTGAGTTCAATCCCGAGAAGGCCAACCAGATCCTCGATGCGGCCGGCTGGACCAAGGGCGCCGACGGCATCCGCGCCAAGGGCAACGTCAAGCTCAAGTTCGTCTACCAGACATCGGTCAGCGGCCCGCGCCAGAAGTGCCAGGCCATCATCAAGGACGCCTGCACCAAGGCCGGCATCGACCTGGAGCTCAAGAGCATCGTGGCCTCGGTCTTCTTCGGCAGCGACTTCGCCAACACGGACACCTACCAGAAGTTCTGGGCCGACATGCAGATGTTCACCACGACCATGACGCAGCCCGACCCGCAGACCTTCATGGAGCAGTTCACCACCTGGGAACTGTCGCAGAAGGCCAACAAGTGGGCGAGCCGCAACCTCTCGCGCTGGACCCACCCCGAGTACGACGAAGCCCACAAGGCCGCCCAGGTGGAACTGGATCCGGTCAAGCGTGCTGCGCTGTTCATCAAGATGAACGACCTCGTGGTGAGTGGTGGCCACGTCATTCCGCTGTTCGCGCGGCCGCGGCCGGTGGGAACGGTGAACAAGCTCGTGGGCCCGATCTCGGCCTGGGACAACCTCACCGCGTTCATGAACAACTGGTACCGGGAGGCTTGATCCCCCGGCGAAACGCCAGCCGCGCCTCCCCCCCGCGTCCTCGAAGCGGACTCCTGGAGTCCGGTAGGGCGCCGCCGGGGCCTGGCGCAGCCCGATGCGCGGCAGCTGACGGGCTGAGCGCATGCACCAACGACCAGAGCCTCAACGCTTGCTCAACTACATTCTTCGCCGCCTGCTGATCGCGCTGCCCAGCCTGCTCGGCATCAGCGTTGTGCTGTTCACCGTGCTGGCGTTGGCGCCGGGCGACCCGTTCGAGGAACTCGCCACCAACCCGAACGTGCCCGCCGAAGTGCGCATGATGCTGCGCAAGCAGTTCGGACTGGACGAGCCCGTTTGGCAGCGCTACCTGCTGTGGCTGACCAGCATGCTCAAGGGCGACTGGGGCTTCAGCTTTCAGAGCCGCGTCAACGTCGACCAACTCATCTGGCAGCGGCTGCCCACCACCGTCGTCGTGATCGGTCTGTCGCAGGTGCTGGCGATCCTGGTGGCTGTGCCCGTGGGCGTGCTGGCCGCAGTGAAGCCCTATTCCTGGTTCGACCGCATTGCCAGCACCATCGCCTTCATCGGCTTCTCGCTGCCCACCTTCTTCACCGGCATCGTCTTCATCCTGTTCTTCAGCATCTACCTCGGCTGGCTGCCCTTCGTCTACCGCAGTGACATCTCGGCCACCGGCTGGCAGTTCTTCTGGGAGCACTTCAGGCAGAGCATCATGCCGATCACCGTGCTGGGCTTGTTCCAGGCGGCCAGCATGATGCGCTACGTGCGCAGTGCGGTGCTCGACGTGATCCGGCTCGACTACGTCACGACCGCGCGCAGCAAGGGCCTGACCGAGCGCGCGGTGATCAACAAGCATGTGGTGCGCAATGCGCTCATCCCGGTGGTGACCCTGGTGGCGCTGCAGATGCCCGCGGTGTTCGGCGGCGCCATCGTCACGGAGCAGATCTTCCGCATCCCGGGCATCGGCAGCCTGCTCATCGACGCCATCCTGCGCAACGACACGCCGGTGATCATGGCAGTGACTTTCGTGCTGAGCTGCCTCGTGATCTTCTTCAACCTCCTGGCCGACATCATCTATGGCTGGCTCGACCCGCGAATCAGCTACCGGTAGGTAGCCCGATCCGTGCAAGGCCCTTGGCTAATGCAAGAAATCACGCAAGTCCATCAGACGCCCGAACTCGGCAAGGCCATCACCAGCGTGTCGCCCTGGGCCGAGGCCTGGCGCCGCTTCAAGCGCCACCGCCTGGC
>JANNKS010000404.1:0-10319 GCA_031396425.1 Rhizobacter sp.
TCACACCGTTCCCTCTTGCGCCTGGCGTGGTGGTGAAGTGCCGGCCGTTGGGCGTTCTGAAGATGGATGACGAAGCTGGGGGCGACGCAAAACTGCTCGCCGTTCCCATCAACAAGATCCTGTCGATCTACTCGCACTGGCACAAGCCCGAGGACCTCAACCCCTTGCGGCTCAAGACGATTCAGCACTTCTTCGAGCACTACAAAGACCTGGAGGAGGGCAAGTGGGTCAGTGTCAAGGGGTGGGAGGGACCCGAGTCCGCCATGGCCGAAGTCACGCAAGGCATCAAGGCGTACGCAGCAGCGCCGAAGCCCACCTAGATGGCGCGCCACTTCCTGCGTGCGTTGTCGTTGCTGGCGGCGTGCCTGTTTGTTGCGCTCGCGCAGGCGCAGCGCCTGCCCCCGGGCATCAGCAAGGTCACCTCGGTCGAGGGCATTGACGAATACCGCCTGAGCAACGGATTGCAGGTGCTGCTGATTGCCGATGACTCCAAGCCGACGACGACGGTGAACCTGACCTACCGGGTCGGGTCTCGTCACGAAAACTACGGCGAAACCGGCATGGCGCACCTGCTGGAGCACCTGCTGTTCAAAGGCAGCGCGAAACACCCGCGCGTTTGGGCCGAATTCGAGAAGCGCGGTTTGGCGGCGAACGGCACCACCTGGTTCGACCGAACCAACTACACCGCCAGTTTTTCAAGCAACGACGACAACCTGCGCTGGTACCTGGGCTGGCAGGCCGACGCCATGGTGAACAGTTTCATTGCGCGCAAGGATCTGGACACCGAGATGACGGTGGTGCGCAATGAAATGGAGATGGGCGAGAACAACCCCGAACGCATCCTGTTCGAAAAGACGCTTGCCACCATGTATCAGTGGCACAACTACGGCAAGAGCACGATCGGTGCTCGCACGGACGTCGAAAACGTCGACATCCCGCGCCTGCGCGATTTCTACCACCGCTACTACCAGCCCGACAACGCGACGCTGATCGTCGCCGGTCGCTTCCCGCAGGCGGACACCTTGAGCTGGATCGCGCGGGCGTTCGGCGGCATCAAGCGGCCGAAGCGCCACTTGCCGGTGCTCTATACGCTCGAAGCCGTGCAGGATGGCGAGCGCAGTGTCACGCTGCGCCGATCCGGCGGCGTCCCGTTGCTGTTTGCGGCTTATCACGTGCCGCCGGCGGCAAATGCCGACTATGCCGCCGTCGAGTTGATCAATCAGATCATGGGCGACGCGCCATCGGGACGGCTGCACAAGCGCCTGATCGAAAAGCAGCTGGCGGCGAGCACGTATTCGTTTGCAGAAGGTCTCGCGGAACCCGGTTTCACGATATTCGGCGCCCAGCTCGCGCCCGGTCAGGATCCGGAGCCGGCGCGTGCCGAAATGTTGGGCACGTTGGAAGCCGTGGCGCGCGAGCCGGTGACGAATGAGGAACTGCAGCGCGCTCGCGCAAAGTGGTTGAAAAGCTGGGAACAGGCGTTCACGAACCCGCAGACGGTGGGCGTGGCACTGTCGGAATCCGTCGCGCAGGGCGACTGGCGGCTTTTCTTCCTGATGCGCGACCGCGTCCGCGACGCCACGCTTGCCGATGTGCAGCGAGTCGCCGAACAACGCCTGCTTGCCAGCAACCGCACGCTGGGCATCTACCTTCCCACCGACAAACCCTTGCGCGCGCCGGCGCCCGCAAGATTCGAGGCGGCCGCCGCGCTGCGTGAGTTCAAGCCGCAGGCCGCAGCCGCCAAGGTGGAAGCCTTTGAGGCCACGCCCGCGAACATCGATGCCCGCACACAGCGTTTCGACGTCGCAGGCGTCAAGGCGGCAATCCTCACCAAGGGTACCCGGGGACAAGCGGCGCAGGCAGTGCTGACCTTGCACATCGGCGATGAGGCGTCGCTGGCCGGGCAGGCCGAGATCGGCGAATTCGTCGCGTCCTTGCTCGACAAAGGCTCGACGACGATGAACCGCCAGCAGGTGCAGGACCGCCTCGACGAGCTCAAGACCGAGATGAGCGCGCGCAGCCAGCCTGGCAGGGTGACCGTGGTGCTTCGATCGCGCCGTGAGCACCTGGCGGATGCGATCAGGCTCGCGATCGACCTGCTGCGCAATCCGGCGTTTCCTCCAGAAGCGCTGGACGAACTCCGGCGGCAGACGCTGGCGTCCATCGAACAACAGCGCCAGGAACCCGAAGGCGTGGCAGAGACCGCCATTGCGCGAGTGGGCAATCCCTATCCCCGTGGTGACGTGCGCCATGCGCGCAGCTTCGAGGAATGGGCGCAGGACGTCCGTGAGGTCAGCGTCGAGAAAGTTCGCGCCTTCCATCAACGCTTCTATGGCGCCGACCATGTGAACTTCGCCGCGGCGGGCGACGTCGATGCCGAGGCGGTGCGGCAGGCCCTCACCGGCTTGGGCCAGTGGAAGTCTGACGCTGCGTTTCGACGCATTGCCCATCCACCGGTGAATGTGCCAGCAGAACGGTTGGTGCTTCGCACGCCCGACAAGCAGAACGCGACGATGCTGGTGCGCGCTTTGGTGCCGCTCAACGACAATGCCGGCGACTATCCGGCATTGATGATGGCCAATCACCTGCTCGGTGGCGGGGGCAACTCCCGCCTGTGGAAACGCATTCGCGAAAAGGAAGGCTTGTCTTACGACGTGCGCAGCGCGGTGCAATGGAACAACTTCGAGGCCAACTCGGCGTGGACGGCGAGTGCCATCTTCGCGCCGCAGAACCGCGCCAAGGTCGAGGCGGCTTTCCGGGAGGAACTTGAGCTTGCGCTGCGAAACGGATTCACCGCGCAGGAACTGGCCGAAGGCCAGCGCGGGCTGCTCAATTTCCGGCGTCTGTCGCGCGCCCAGGATGGCGCGTTGGCTGCGGGCCTGGCGAACAACCTTTATCTCGGGCGCAGTTTTGCGCTCGCCGGGCGCGTCGATGCATCCCTTGCGGGTCTGACGCTGGCGCAAGTGAACGCGGCGCTGCGCACCTACATCAGGCCCGAAGCCTTTGTGATCGCTTTCGCGGGCGACTTCACCGGCGACTTCAAGTAGAGCCTTCGGTGCCCTCCCTGGTGTTGCTGCGCTTGAACGGCATCCGGTCATTGAGTTCGTCCAGGTAGCCGGCCACGCCAGCGCCTTCACGTTCCAGGAAGTCGGCCACCGCGCTGGCGAACTGGGGGTGGGCCAGCCAATGTGCCGACCAGGTCTGCACCGGTAGCAGGCCGCGTGCCATCTTGTGTTCGCCCTGGGCACCGCCTTCAAAGCGCGAGAAGCCGTTGGTGATGCACCACTCGAGCGGCTGGTAATAACAGGCCTCGAAATGCAGGCAACTCACGTGCTTGGCGGCTCCCCAGTAGCGGCCGTAGGCAACACGACGAGTCGGGTCGATGGCGATCAATGAAGTGGCGATCTTCTCACCGGCAAGGTGCGCAACGCACATCAGCCAGTTGTTGGGCATCGTGAGTGCCATCCGGGCAAAGAAGGCGCGGGTGAGGTAGGGCGTGGACCGGTGCGCGTGATAGTTCAGGGTGTAGCAGTGATAAAAGAAATCCCAGTCGGACTCGTCAATCCGTGCGCCTTCCAGGCATTCGAAAGTGACGCCTGCATCACGCACGCGGCGCCTCTCTTGCTGGATCTTCTTGCGCTTGTCGCGCTGCAGGCTGGCGAGGAAGGCTTCGAAGTCAGGGTAGGGCTCGGGGGCGCGATTGGTCCAGTGAAACTGCACCGTGGTGCGCATCATCCAGCCGGCTTCGCGCGCGGCCTGCTGGTCGGCTGCGTCGGCGAACAGCAGGTGGATCGATGACAGATTCATGTCGCTTGCGATCGTCTGCAGGGCACCGATCAGTGCCAACCGCGCAGCTGCGTCGCACGCCAGCAGGCGCACACCCGGCACGGGCGTGAACGGCACGGCGCTGAGCAATTTCGGGTAGTAGTGCAGACCGTGGCGCTGGTAGGCGTCGGCCCAGGCCCAATCAAATACGTACTCGCCGTAGGAGTGGTCCTTGCAATACAGCGGGCAGGCAGCGGCGATGCGCTCGTCTTGCTCCAGGGTCACAAACAGAGGTGACCAGCCGGTGCGCGGGCAGGCGCTGCCACTGTCATGCAGTGCGCAAAGGTATTCGTGCCGCATGAACGGTGTTGCCGAAGATTGCGCGTCGAGCAGAGCGTTCCATCGCACCGAGTCGATGGCGGCAGGGTCGGCAAAAGTTCGAATGACATAATCATTTGCGGCCATTCCAGCTCGCGTTCGGCGTCCCATATGTCAATTCGACCCTCGGTGAAAGTGGCTCTGGCGCAAGTCAATGCGACTGTGGGTGATTTGACTGGCAATGGTCGGCAAATCGTCGAAGCCGCCAAGTTGGCGTACGCGCAGGGCGCGCGGCTCGTATTGAGTCCGGAGCTCGGGTTGTGCGGCTATCCACCGGAAGATCTGCTGTTGCGGCCCGCCTTCATGAAGGCTTGCGCTGCTGCCCTCGACGACTGCGCGCGTGCACTGGCCGGCTTGGCGGGCTTGTTCGTGGTGGTGGGGCATCCGTTTCAACTCGTTGGCCAGAGTGATGTTAGGTCCAAGTCTTTGGCCGTGCCGCAGCGCTTCAATGCCGTGTCGGTTCTCAGCGAGGGCAGGGTGGTGGCCACCTACTGCAAACGCGAGCTGCCCAACTATCAGGTGTTCGACGAACGACGCTATTTTGCGTCGGGCCGTGATGCGGGCCTGGCCCCAGTGGTGCTGGAAATTCAGGGCCTTCGTTTCGGCCTGGCGATCTGCGAGGACGCCTGGTTCGATGAACCGGCACGTGCGGCCAAGGCGGCTGGTGCCCAGGTCTTGTGCGTGTTGAATGCATCGCCGTTTCACCTCGGCAAGGTCGAAGAGCGCGAACAGCGCATGGCGCAGCGGGCGCGTGCGGTGCAGATGCCGGTGCTCTATGCGCACCTGGTGGGGGGCCAGGATGAAGTCGTGTTCGACGGTGCGTCGTTCGCGGTCGACGCGAACGGCCAGGTGGTGGTGCGCGCGCCTATGTTCCAGGAGGGTGTGACGCTGCTCGAGGTGGATGCGCAGTCGGCGAGAGGTGAGGTGGTCGCTTTGCCGGTGCTCGAAGCGCAGGCCTGGGCTGCCTTGGTGATGGGCGTGCGTGATTACGTCGTCAAGAACGGCTTCCCGGGCGTCATCATCGGCTTGAGCGGTGGGGTGGATTCGGCGCTGGTGTTGGCGGTTGCGGTTGATGCACTGGGCGCCCAGCGGGTGCGCACGGTGATGATGCCATCGCCCTACACCGCCGAGATCTCCTGGGTCGATGCTCGCGACATGGCCCAGCGGCTTGGCGTGCGCTACGACGAAATTTCGATCGTGCCGATGTTCGACGCGTTTCGCACCAGTCTGGCGCAGGAATTTGCCGGTCGGGCCGAAGACGCGACCGAAGAGAACATTCAGGCGCGCGTGCGCGGAACGTTGTTGATGGCGCTGTCGAACAAATTCGGTTCCATCGTGCTGACGACGGGCAACAAGAGCGAGATGGCAACCGGGTATTGCACCCTGTATGGCGACATGGCGGGCGGGTTTGCCGTCATCAAGGATGTGGCCAAGACTCTGGTCTATCGGCTGGCCGCCTGGAGAAACGCTCAGGGCGCGGCGGTGATCCCGCAGCGCATCATCACCCGCCCCCCGTCCGCCGAGTTGCGCCCCGACCAGACCGATCAGGACAGCTTGCCTCCTTACGAGGTACTCGACGCGATCTTGCAGCGCTACATGGAAGAAGACCAAGGCATTGACCAGATCGTGGCAGCGGGCTTCGAAGCCGCCGACGTCGAGCGGGTCACTCGGCTCATCAAGGTCAATGAATACAAGCGCCGCCAGTCGCCGGTGGGAATCCGCATCACCCACCGTGCCTTTGGGCGCGATTGGCGCTACCCTATCACTTCGAAGTTTCGCGCATAGCGCGTTTGCCCTCCTTCATCAGAGAGTTGGTCATGAAACAAATCACCGCCATCGTCAAACCGTTCAAGCTGGAAGAGGTCCGCGAAGCGTTGGCCGACGTCGGGGTGACTGGCCTGACGGTGACCGAAGTCAAAGGATTCGGGCGGCAAAAGGGTCATACGGAGCTGTATCGCGGCGCCGAATACGTGGTCGACTTTTTGCCCAAGGTCAAGGTCGAGGTGGTCGTCAAGGACGGTGACGTCGAGCGCTGCATCGAGGCCATCGTGAAGGCGGCCAAGACGGGCAAGATCGGTGACGGCAAGATTTTCGTCACCGCGGTTGAGCAGGTGGTGCGAATTCGCACTGGAGAAACCGACGAGGACGCTGTCTGATCCGGGCGCCGATTCAGATCTTTCGGTAGTCGTCTTCGGCGCTGGCCAGCGGCATCATCGCACCGAGTGTTGCAAGCATTCGCTGCGGATCGGTGTCAATCTGAAGCAGCGTCTTCTGTTCGACAGTCACGAAGCCTGCCACTTCGGCCTGGTTCATCAGGCTCTTGAAAGCGTCGTAGTAGCCTGCCACGTTGAGCAAGCCCAGGGGTTTGTCGTGGTAGCCCAGTTGACGCCACGACCAGACTTCGAAGAGTTCTTCGAAGGTACCAATGCCGCCGGGAAGTGCCAGAAAGGCGTCGCTGCGCTGCGCCATCATCAACTTGCGTTCGTGCATGGTCTGGACCACGTGCAGTTCGGTCAGCCCGGAATGCCCGAGCTCGCGCTGCATCAAGGACTGCGGGATGACGCCGACGACACTTGCCCCAGCCGCGAGCGCGGCATCGGCGACCACGCCCATCAGGCCGGCGCGGCCCCCGCCGTACACCAGTTGCCAGCCGAGCCGGCCAATTTCGCCGCCAATGGCCCGTGCGGCTTCGGCAAAGGCCGGTAGAGTGCCGGGACGCGAGGCGCAATAGACGCAAACGGATCGGCGCAAGGTGCTCACGGTGGCTCGATCATGAAGCGTTGCCACAAGGCCGTCGCCCAGACCGATGCGCACAGGACAAGGGCAATCAACACGGCGGCACTGGCATAGTCCTTCGCGCGTTTGGAGAGGTCATGAAGTTCGAATGAAATCCGGTCGATGGCCGCCTCCAGGCCTGAGTTGAGAAGTTCGACGATCAGCACCAGCAACACTGAACCGACCAGTAGCGCCACTTCAACCCAGGTTCGACCGACCCAAAAGGCCGCGGGAACCAGCACGGCGGCGAGCCAGAATTCCTGCCGAAATGCGCTTTCACCGCGATACGCTGCAACGAGACCGGACATGGAGTAACCCGCCGCCCGAATGACGCGGTCCACTCCGGTTCTGCCCTTGTACGGGTTGCTCATGCTGACCGGAATTGTGCCTTGCCGGCGCATTCAGGCTGGACTCGGTGCCGCGGTGGAAATGAGGCGTGTACGGCAAATCGAGTCGTGCACGAACTGCCGATCTTCGTGCAAGTAGGCCAACGCGGCGTAGGCCGCCACGCCAACCGACAGGCTGCCGAAGATGACCGGCAGGCTGCGTGTTTCGCTGAACCATGCGAAGAAAAGGGCGGGTGCGAACCACAACCAGCTCAGCACGTAGCGCGCCAACGCACGCGTTTGTGAGACCGCCAAGCCATCCCGCCCGATCAAGCGGATGCGCCAGGTTTTCATCGCCAGAGTCTGGCCGCCATGCGACCAGAACCAGACGAAATAGATGCCGAGCACCAGAAACAGGAACCCTTGAAGCGCCGCGCGTCCGGCCAATGCGTGGCGTTGTTGGGTCAGGCTGGAAAACAGGTAGCCGGCGATCATCAACACGGCGAACAGCAGCACGCCTTCATAGAAGAAACAAGCGAGACGGCGCAGCACGCGCGGCGTCGGGCTCGTGGCGACGATGGCGGCCTGTGTCGTCAAACTACCGGTTTCTGATCGGCTCCGAGGCTGCGGCCGAACGCGTCGCGGCCCCCTGCGGACCGCGCTTGGGCAGGAGGGTGCTCTTGTCGACAAACCCCGGGCTGGCTGCAATCTTTGGAAGGCCGGTCTGCTGATGGGCCGGTGGTGTCGGTCGTTTCGCGATGCTGGTTGTCGTCGCACCCGGTTGCGCCTGCAGCGCAAGCGAGTTGACGGGCATCGGCGGTGCGGCAAAGGCCGGATTCGGAACGATATTCGTTTTCATTTGCGCGCTGCCGGCTTTTTCGCCGCGATCAGTGGCAACTGCGCGTTTGGTGCGGTCGACCACGCTCGCGGCGGGCGGGATGGCCCGGGCCGCGAGCTGCCGCTTTTCATCGACGGGCAAGGCCTGGTATGCCTGCCATTGGGTCGAACGATCTTGCGGCGCTGCGCGCTTGGCGGCTTGAAACTGTTGCCGCGTGACGCCGCGTTCCTCTGGGCTGAGCTTGGCCCATTCGGACATCCGACCCTGAATTCGGACCTTTTCCGCTGCCGAAAGCGCCGGGAATTTGTCCGCGATGACGAGCCACTTCTGTTTTCGGTCGGAATCGATGTGCTGCCACTCGCGTTCCAATGGTTTCAAGGCCTCGCGCCGCGCGGCACTCAATTCCTGCCAGCGGGGACGATCATCCACCACAGGTTTGGCGGCCGAGCGGTAGGGCGACGCCGTTTGACCCCACGCACTGCCGAGCGTGAAGGCGGCGCACGCGAGCATCAGGCAAGCTGCTGCAAGACACGATGCAACGGGATCACGGCGTGAGATAGGAGACCGCACAGACACAGCGCAGCAACCTCAGTCTTTGGGCAGCTTCAGGAACTCGACGAAGCCAGGATCGCGATAAGCGTTGGGCGGCAGGTCATCTGCGAGCAGGTCCGCGTCGATTTCGGCTGCTATGGAAATTTGCGCCTCGGTTTGCGTGTACTGAATGAACAGCAAGCCGACCACCAAGGCTGCGAGCGGGACCAAAGAGGCGACTTTCAGGCCCCAGCCGCCGGCCCAGCCACCAAGCACCCCGGACCCTGACGAATCAAGGGCAAGGCCAGTGGCGGCAGCGCTCAACTGGCGGGCGGCGCTTGCGCGCTGCAGGGCAGATTCACGGGCGAAGCGAAGGCGTTCGGATACGTCGGCGCCGATGCCTTCGGCACTCTCGCTCAAGCACACCGCAATGCGTTGCGCGAACCTGGCCTGCGCTGAGTCCAGCGCGCTGGTTGAAATCGGGGAACCGGAGAAGCTCACGGTGAAATTCCTTTTGCCTTCAGGGCCTTTGCCAGTGCATGGACGGCCCGGGAGCAATGTGTCTTCACGCTGCCTTGCGAGCAGCCCATCGCAATTGCCGTCTCCGCAACGTCAAGTTCCTCCCAGTAACGCAGCAGGAAGGCCTCGCGTTGACGTTGGGGCAGCGCAGCCACATGGCTATCGATCACCTGCAGAATTTGTGCCCGCGAAACCGCGTCGGCGGCGCTCTCAGATTCGCCGCGGCCATCCAGTGCTTCAAGAGTTTCGAGGATGTCGAAATCCTCGTCGCCTCCAGGGCCTTCGAAATCCGAGAAATTCCTCACGACCGCGTTGCGCACCTTCTGGCGACGGAACCAATCCATGGTCGCGTTCGAAAGGATCCGCTGAAACAGCAAAGGCAGTTCCGCGGCGGGACGATCGGCGTATTTCTCCGAAAGGCGAATCATCGTGTCCTGCACGATGTCGAGCGCCGCGTCATCGTCACGAACGGCATAGACCGCTCGCTTGAAGGCGCGTCTTTCGATGCTCTTGAGGAAATCGGAGAGTTCTTTGTCGGAAGCCAACGGTGCGGCGCCTCGGGCGTTCGCCCTGAAAACGGGCGCGATTATCTCACTGCGGCGAAGGCCGAAGCACCGAGCGCGATGTCACTTGCGAACCGATGACATAATGCTGCTTTGCACAACAGAACGGCCGGCGACTGAGCTCCCAACGGGGATTGCGCGGTCAACGGCGAAACAGGCACCACACCTGCCTCACGAGGGCTTGGAGAGGGGCACCGATGGTTTTTCGTTAGAGAAAAAACGCAAAGGTTAGTGATGGATATCTCTGCTGCGGAACTCAAGCGGGCTGCACAAGCCCAGCCCATTCCTGCTTCCCAAGACCCCAACGGTTCGGAAATCCTGGTCAGGTGCCTTCAGGCCGAAGGCGTCAGGTATCTCTGGGGTTACCCTGGCGGGGCGGTGCTCTACATCTACGACGCACTCTACAAACAAGACACGATCGAGCATGTCCTGGTGCGGCACGAGCAAGCTGCGGTGCATGCCGCTGATGGTTATGCGCGAGCGACCGGCGAAGTTGGTGTGGCTCTGGTCACGTCGGGCCCAGGCGTGACGAATGCCGTTACCGGCATCGCCACTGCGTACATGGATTCCATCCCGATGGTGATCATCACCGGTCAGGTGCCGACGCCGGCAATCGGACTGGAT
>JANNKS010000408.1:0-13465 GCA_031396425.1 Rhizobacter sp.
AGCCGGCGCCGGTCTTCTGGCCATAGCGGCCGAGTTCGCACAGCAGGTCGGCCGTCTTGCTGTAACGCACATCGGGCTTTTCGACGTAGCGGCGTTTGCGGATCGCCCAGCCGATGTCATTGCCGGCCAGGTCGCCCATGCGGAACGGCCCCATCGCGAAGCCGAAGCGCTCTACGGCCTGGTCCACCTGCGCCGGGGTGCAACCTTCTTCGAGCAGGAAGCCGGCCTGGCGGCTGTACTGCTCGATCATGCGGTTGCCGATGAAGCCGTCGCACACGCCCGAGACGACGCAGGTCTTCTTGATCGTCTTGCCCAGCGCCATCACGGTGGCGAGCACGTCCTTGGCGGTCTTCTCGCCGCGCACGACCTCGAGCAGCCGCATCACGTTGGCCGGGCTGAAGAAGTGCATGCCGATCACGTCCTGCGGACGCTTCGTGAACGCGGCAATGCGGTTCAGGTCGAGCGTGGAGGTGTTGCTGGCCAGAATGGCACCCGGCTTCATCACCTCGTCGAGCGTGCGGAACACGGTCTCCTTCACGCCCATCTCTTCGAACACCGCTTCGATGACCAGGTCGGCATCCTTCAGGTCGGCGTAGTTCAGCGTGGTGCTGAGCAGCGCAATGCGTTTTTCAAGTTTGTCGAGCGACAGCTTGCCCTTCGTGACCTGCGCTTCATAGTTCTTGCGCACCACGCCCAGGCCCTTGTCCAGCGCGGCCTGGCTGGTCTCTAACACCACCACCGGAATGCCGGCGTTCAGGAAGTTCATCGTGATGCCGCCGCCCATCGTGCCCGCGCCGATCACCGCCACCTTGGCGATGGTGCGCAGCGGCGTGTCGGCAGGCACGTCGGGAATCTTGGAGGTGGCCCGCTCGGCCATGAAGGAGTGCCTCAGCGCCTTGCATTCGGGCGTGAACATCAGCGCCGTGAACAGCTCGCGCTCGTAGCGCATGCCGTCGTCGAATTTCTTGCTCACCGACGCGGCGACTGCCTCAACGCACTTCAGCGGCGCGGGGAAGTTGCGCGACATCGCGCCGACCGTGTTGCGCGCGAACTGGAAGTAGGCGTCCGGGTTGGGGTGCTCGACCTTCAGGCTGCGCACCAGCGGCAGCGGCCGTACATCGGCCACCTCGGTTGCGTAGGCGAGCGCACCGGCCATCAGGTCGCCTTCGACGATTCGGTTGAAGAGCTTCTGACCCGGCAGTTTCGCCAGCATTTCGCTTTTCATCGGCATGCCGGTGACGATCATGTTCAGCGCGTTCTCCACACCGAGCACGCGCGGGAGGCGCTGTGTGCCGCCGGCGCCGGGAATCAGGCCGATCTTGACTTCGGGCAACGCCACCTGGGCGCCCGGCGCGGCGACGCGGTAGTGGCAGCCCAACGCCAGCTCGAGCCCGCCGCCCATGCACACCCCCTGCACGGCCGCGACGGTCGGCTTGCTGCTCGCTTCGAGTGCCGCGATGAGCGTCAGCAGATTCGGCTCGGCGGTGGATTTGGACGAGCCGAATTCATTGATGTCGGCGCCTCCCGAGAACGCCTTCACCGACCCGGTGATGACGATCGCCTTCACTTTCTGATCGGCAAGCGCCGTGGCCAGGCCCTGCGCGATGCCGGTGCGTGTCTCGAAACCCAGGCCGTTGACGGGCGGGTTGTTCATGGTGATCACGGCGACGGGGCCGCGCACTTCATAGCTGGGTTTCATCGGGGTGTCCTTCTGCGTGAATCTGGCTGAAAAAACGAACGATCGTGCGATTCTAGAAAACAATGCAAAGCGGTCTTGTCCCGACAGCGACAGCGCACTGCGATCCGCCTGCAGCACTGGTCCTGCGGGCGCTGGGTCGCCGCCTGAACCGGCCGGGCCCTTGCCGAAACGTGAATGATGCTCCAACGCGCACCCAAGTCAGGCCCCGAGGTTTACCCCTATGCGCCCATCGCTGGACGGCGGTGGCTACACTCGCCGCCGATGACCGCCGCTGCACTCGCACTCCCGCCGAACGCCCTGTCTGCTGAGGCGCCGGAACCCGGCCTGGCATGGTCGAACCGCTTTAAGACGCTGGGCGAGGAGTTTTACACCGAGCTTGCACCCGTGCCGGTGCCCGCCCCCGTCTGGGTGGCCACAAGTTTCGACTGCGCCGAACTGCTCGGGCTGCCCCATGACTGGGCCCAACGACCCGACTGGCGTGCGCTCGAGGTGTTCAGCGGCAACGCGCTGTGGCAGGGCATGCAACCGCTGGCCAGCGTCTACAGCGGCCACCAGTTCGGCGTGTGGGCCGGGCAGCTGGGTGATGGCCGGGCCTTGTGGCTGGGTGAGGTCGACACGGTTTCCGGCCCACTGGAGCTGCAGCTCAAGGGCGCAGGGCTGACCCCCTATTCCCGCATGGGCGACGGGCGCGCGGTGTTGCGCTCCTCGATTCGCGAATTCCTCTGTTCCGAAGCGATGCACGGCCTGGGCATCGCCACCACGCGCGCCTTGTGCGTGACCGGCTCACCGCTGCCGGTGCGGCGTGAAGAGATCGAATCCGCCGCCGTCGTGACGCGCGTGGCAGCCAGCTTCATTCGATTCGGCCACTTCGAGCATTTTTCGCACCACGATCAACCGGCGGCGTTGCGGCGGCTCGCCGACTTCGTGATCGAGCACCATTACCCCGCCTGTCGCGCCGAAGCGCAGCCCTATGCGGCCCTGCTCGAAGCCGTGACGCGCTGCACGGCGGCGCTGATGGCCGAGTGGCAGTCGGTCGGCTTCTGCCACGGCGTGATGAACACCGACAACATGTCGATGCTGGGCCTGACGATCGACTATGGCCCTTACGGTTTCCTCGACGCGTTCGACCCCGGCCACATCTGCAATCACAGCGACCACCAGGGGCGTTATGCGTTTGCACGCCAGCCCAGCGTGGCGCTGTGGAACCTGCATGCGCTCGCGCAGGCGCTGTTGCCGCTGATCGGTGACACCGATGTGGCTGTGGCCGCGCTCGAACCCTACAAGGGCGTGTTTGCGCAGGCGATGGTGGCGCGCATGTCGGCCAAGCTGGGCCTGACGGTGGTGAAAGAGTCGGACAATGCGCTGATCGATGACCTGATGACGCTGATGGCGAAGGACCGCTGCGATTTCACGATCACGTTTCGGCGCCTCTCCGGTTTCGACAGCAGCGACGGCGCGGCCAACGTGGCGCAGCGCGACCTGTTCGTCGATCGGCCCGCGTTCGACGCCTGGGCACAGCGCTATGCGGCGCGCCTGCGCCACGAACACAGCGTCGACGCGGAGCGTGCCGAGCGCATGAACCGGGTCAACCCGAAGTTCATCCTGCGCAACCACCTCGCCGAGGTCGCGATTCGCCAGGCGCGCGAAGGCGACTTCTCCGAAGTCAACCGCCTGCACCAGATCTTGCGGCGACCCTTCGATGAACAGGAAGAGAATGCGGCGTACGCTGCGTTCCCGCCCGATTGGGCCCACGCCATCGAAGTCTCGTGTTCTTCCTGAACCGCTGCGCCCCAACCCATGAAACTGTTGCTCGACTTTCTCCCCATCCTGCTGTTCTTCGGCACCTTCAAGTACGCAGAGAGCCAAAAGGACTGGGCCGCGCAATTCGCGACTGAAAACTTCGGTGCGCTGGTTTCCGGCGGCGTGGTCGGCGTGGCTGAAGCGCCGGTTTTGCTCGCCACCGTGGTGGTCATCATCGGCACGCTGGCGCAAGTGGCCTACATGAAATCCACCGGCCGCAAGGTCGACCTGATGCTGTGGGTGAGCCTGGGGCTGGTGACGGTGCTGGGCGGTGCGACGATCTGGTTTCACAGCGAGACCTTCATCAAATGGAAGCCCAGCGTGCTGTATTGGGTGATGGGCCTGGCCTTCTGGGTCAGCCAGGTCTTCTTCCGCCGCAACCTGTTGCAGGTGTTGATGGGTGGGCAACTCGAACTGCCCGACCCGGTGTGGCGCCGCCTCAGCGTGGCCTGGTTCGCATTCTTTGCAGTGATGGGCGTGCTCAACCTGTGGGTGGCGTACAGCTACCCGACCGCCACCTGGGTCAACTTCAAGCTGTTCGGTGGCATCGGGCTGATGCTGCTGTTCACGTTGGCGCAAGGGGTGTACCTGAGCCGACACATCAAGCCGGACAGCGCTGACTCCAAAACCGCGCCGCGACCATGACGCAGGGCATTCAACCCGTGGGTGTGAGCGCGGAACAAATTGAAACAGTGTTGCGCTCGGCCTTGCAGCCCATCGAACTCGAAGTCGGCGACGACAGTCACCTGCACGCGGGCCACGCCGGCGCGCGCGAAGGCAGGCACTTTCATGTGCGTCTGGTGAGTGCGCAGTTCCAGGGTCTGACCAGGGTCGCGAGGCATCGCCTCGTATATAGTTCGCTGCAACAGCTGATTCCACAGGGCATTCACGCCCTGGCCATCGACGCCCGTGCGCCTGGCGAACCCTGATTGACCCACCATGCCGGCAGCGCCATTGCGTGTACGGCAACCCCCTCCCCTCGAGATTGAAAGGCCCCAGCCCATGAAGTTGAATCGTCTTGCCACGCATGCATCGCTGCTGGCCCTGTCGGCGGCGCTGGCGCTGCCACTGGCCGCCACGGCCCAGAACATCACGACCGTGAACGGCAAGCCGGTGCCGAAGGCGCGCGTCGATGCACTCCTGTCGCAGGCCTCCAAGCAGGGTCAGCCCAAGACGCCGGAACTCGAGACGCAGGTGCGTGACGAAGTGGTGCTGCGCGAGATGTTCATGCAAGAGGCCGAAAAGCGCGGTCTGTCGCAAAGCGCAGAGTACAAGTCGCAAATGGAACTGGCGCGCCAGACCATCCTGATCCGCGAGCTGTTCAATGAGTACAACAAGAAGAACCCGACCAGCGACGCCGAAGTCCAGGCCGAGTACGACAAGTTCAAGAGTCAGTCCAGCGGCACCGAATACCGTGCACGCCACATCCTGGTCGAGAAGGAAGACGACGCGAAGGCGCTGATCACGCAGCTCAAAGCGGGCGCCAGCTTCGAAGAACTGGCGAAGAAGAACTCGAAGGACCCGGGGTCCGGCCAGAACGGCGGTGACCTCGACTTTGCCAACCCCGGCTCCTATGTGCCCGAGTTCTCGCAGGCGATGGTGAAGCTGAAGAAGGGCGAAATGACGGACGCTCCGGTCAAGTCGCAATTCGGCTTTCACATCATCAAGCTCGAAGACACGCGCGAGGCGAAGTTCCCGCCACTCGAGGAAGTCAAAGCGCAGATTCAACAACGCCTGGGTCAGGTCAAGATGGCCAAGTTCCGCGACGACATCAAGGCCAAGTCCAAGACCGACTACAAGTTCTCGAACTGATTCGGCGCCGGCGTCCGGGCCACCGTGCGCGCAGGCACGGGCGCCGTTCTACTTGGCCGCTTCGGTGAACGCGACGCGCCCGGCTTCGATGTGCAATTGGCGGTCGCAGCGCGATGCGATCGCCTGGTCGTGCGTGACCAGCACGAGCGTGGTGCCGATCTCGCGGTTCAGCTCGAACATCAACGCCATCACGGTTTCACCGGTCGCGAAATCGAGGCTGCCGGTGGGCTCGTCGGCAAGCAGAACCGCCGGCCGCACCACGAATGCGCGCGCCAGAGCGACGCGCTGCTGTTCACCGCCCGACAACACTTTCGGATAGTGGTTCAGCCGTTCGCGCAGCCCGACGCGACCGAGCATTTCGGTGGCCATTGCCCGCGCGTCGTTGCGCCCCTGCAGTTCGAGCGCGAGCATCACGTTTTCGAGCGCGGTCAGATTCCCCAGCAATTGAAAGCTCTGGAACACGAAGCCGACCTTGGCAGCGCGCAGGCCGGCGCGCTGGTCTTCGTCCAGCGCGAAGAGATCGACACCGGCGAGGTGAACCGTTCCAGTGCTGGGCGTGTCCAAGCCGGCGATGATGGACAACAAAGTGCTCTTGCCCGACCCCGACGCGCCGACGATCGCCACCGACTCGCGAGCGGCCAATGCGAAATCGATCTGGTGGAGAATCGTCAGCGTGCCGGTGGAGTCGCGCACCTGCTTGGTCAGGCCGCGCACGGCAATGATGGGTTCCGACATGAGGGAGCAGGATTCTCGAATGGTTTTCTCGCGCCGAAACTGGCTCTCGCACTGTAGCGTGCTCTCGCTGGGGCCGTGGGCCATCGCAGCGAGTGCCGGGCCGGGCCGCCGGGTCATTCTGGTGGTGGGCGACAGCCTGTCTGCCGAGTATGGCTTGAAACGCGGCAGCGGCTGGGTCGCCTTGCTCGAACGACGCCTCGTGAAAGAAGGCATCGCCGCGTCGCTGGTCAACGCGAGCATCAGTGGAGACACCACGTCGGGTGGCCGTTCGCGCCTGGCGGCGTTGCTGCGCGACCACCGACCAACGCAGGTGATCATCGAATTGGGCGGCAATGACGCGCTTCGGGGCCTGCCGCTCGAATCGACGCGCACCAACCTGGTCGAGATGTCGCGTGCGGCGGCGAACGCCGGTGCCAAGGTACTGGTGGTGGGCATGCAGGTGCCGCCCAACTACGGCCGCCAGTACAGCGAGGACTTTTCGGCACTGTTCGCCAGCGTGGCCAGGCAGGAGCGCGCCGCGCTGGTGCCGTTCCTGCTGAAGGGTGTGGCCGATGCGCCCGATGCCGAGCGGATGTTCCAACCAGACCGGATCCACCCGACTGAGAGCGCCCACCCGGTGATGCTCGACAACGTGTGGCCGGTGCTGAAGCCGCTGCTCAAGTAGCCCCATTCAGCCGGCCGTCCGGGCTGGTGGGCCCCGCGACGCCCGCCAAATTCAGTTCGCCTGCGGGCGGTCGCGCCCGTCGCGGCGCATGTCCTGGCCACGCTGCTCGGCGCGCTCACGGACCTGCCGCTCGGCCACCTGGCCTTTTGCGGGCGGCACTGCGCGCACCTCTGCAGGCCCGCGGTTCCGGCCGGGCTGTTCCGCAGGGTGGCCCCGCACCGGGCCCGCCTGGGCAGGTGGCGGCGCCTGCCTGCCTTGCGGCGCTGGCGAGTTGTTTTCAGTCGGTCGTTGCGGTCGATTGCGAGGGTCGTTCCCGGGCGCGCGAACCGCCGGCGCCGGCGGCGCGGCATTCGGGCCCGGTTGACCCGCGCTGTCCGGGCGCGGCACGATGATGGATTGCACTGCTGCGACTGCGGGCGGTGCTGCCGGCCGAGGAGGCGTCGCCGCAGGCGGCGCAGGATTGACAGGCGCAGCGGCCCGCGGCGCTGGCGGAACGTTGTTCGCGCCCGGGTTGATGGCGGGGTTCGCCGCCGGGGCTGGTGCCACGTTCGGCATCGGCCGATTCGAACCCGAGATCACTGCGGGTGCGACTGGCGCTGGTGCGACTGGCGCTGGTGCGGCTGGTGTCGCCGCGGGTGGAGCATTGGGCGCCGGATTGGCGAGCATCGGCGGCCGTTGCCCACCGATCACCGGCGCAACCGGTGACGGAGCACCCGGCGCACGCGGCAAGCCGCGACGTTCACCGTCCTGGCGTTCGTCGCTGCGCGCCCCCGGGCCCTGGGTGGGTGAAGCCGGCCGGCCGGCGTTGCCGACGCCCGGTGCGGTGATGAGTTGCGATTCCACCGCTCGAATGCGCGCCGGTGGTGCTTGCACCGGGGCCACAGCAAGCGCGGTGCCACGCGTCACTTCACGAATCGTGTTGCCCGAGTCATGCCGTTCGCGCCATTGGGCGGCCGCAGGCGCCACCGGTTGACGTTGCGTCATCACGCTGGCTGGGACCACCGTCACAGCATGCGGGAACTTGCGGTTGCTGAAGTCACGCTGTTCGACCACGCGTTGACCGTTATTGATGATCTGCGTGACGTTGTTGATGCTCGTGACATGCGTGATGTTGACTTCACGGACATAGCGTGGGCTGACCCGGTAGGTCGGCACATAGACCTCGCGCGGCGCGAGTGGAAACCAGCCCACCGTCGGCCCGCCCAGATTCACCGACACACTCACGTGCGGGCCACCCACCCAGGCCACCAGTGCGGGTGCGTAGACCGGCCGCAGCACGCGCGTGCCGGGAGCCCAATACCAGTTCGAGCGGTGCCAGACCCAGCGGCCATAGTGGAACGGCGCGAAACCCCACGGGGCGTCGTCGACCCAGGTCCAGCCCCAGGGGTGGACCCAGGCCCAGTGGCCGCTGCTGTACGGAGCCCAGCCGACGGCGACTGCGCGCGGAATCCACAGCGGCCCGTATTCGTCGCTCGATTCCCAGCGGCCATAGCGGTCGAGGTCTTCCACGCCGGTCATCTCGGGCGACACATAGCGCGTCGACGCGCTTCGATCGTCGTTGCGGTCGCGCTCGCTGTTCCAGGCCGCAAACGAATCGCGTTTCGGTTCGGTGAGCGCATATTGCGCAGCGTTCCCGCCGTCAAGCCAGAATTCGGCGCGCTGGCCGCTGTACACCGTCAACGCGCTGCCCGGGCCTTCAAAGATCATCGTGCCGCTGTTGACGGTCAGGTGGCTGGCTTCATCGATCCGGTCGATGCGGTAGCGGCCGGTGCGCTGGGCGCGAAAACGGCCTTCGCCGGTGAGCAATTCGAACTCGCCAACGGCCTCGCGGCTGCGCAGTCGCACCGACACCGTGCCGGCGTGCAGCTGCAGTTCGATGCGTGTGTCATCGATGCGCAGCACTTCAAGTTCGGTAGCGCCGTCGAGCCGCACCGTGGTCGAGCCGATGCGCAGCTCGGCGCGTCCGCTCCCCTCGGTGGCCAGCCGGTCACCGCCGGTGACCGGGCGGTTGCGGTCGGCGTTTGCCCATTCGCCGGCGTTCGGGTGGTAGAGCTGGACCTGGCCGATCACATCCGAGATGCGGCCCACCCGGCCGGGCGGGTCGGCCTCGATGTCCCTGGTGGATTGCGCTGCGGCCACGCCCACGGCCCCGGCGAGCACAGCGCTCAGGAAGGCGACGGCGCCCATCCGCCATCGGCGCAGCAGGGTCCGCAGGGCACCAGTGGTCAATTTCGGATTCTTCATGATTCGAGCCTCTCCAAGCTGGGAGCGCACCGGCCCACGCGGCCGGCTCGGCTGTGGCACGAGGAACACCCCTCCCAGCACAACGCGCCATCATCAGGCGTCGGTGACATTGCGGCGCCTGCCATGGCCATCATTTACATGCGGAAACACAAGGCGGAGTGAGAAAAATCTGCGCATGCCCCCGCCAGGAGCGGCTGAACTCTAGTCGTCCGAATCGGGGGCGAGCTCGGGAAACAGGACGCTGGTGAAACCGAAGCGGCTGAAATCACGAATCCGCATCGGATAGAGCTTACCGATCAGGTGGTCACATTCGTGCTGTACCACGCGGGCATGAAAACTCTCCGCCTCGCGTTCGATGCGCCGGCCCTGCAAGTCGAACCCGGTGTAGCGAATGCGCGCCCAGCGTGGCACCACGCCTCGCAGGCCCGGTACCGACAGGCACCCTTCCCAACCCTCTTCTTCGACATCGGACAGCACTTCAATCTGCGGATTGATGAGCACGGTTTCGGGCACCGGCGGTGCGTCTGGATACCGTTCGTTCTTCGAGAACCCGAAAATCACCAGCGCCAGGTCGACGCCGATCTGCGGCGCGGCAAGACCGGCGCCATCGACGGCACGCATGGTTTCGAACATGTCTTCGACCAACACCTTCAGCTCCGGGCTGTTGAACGCCTGCACCGGCTTGGCCACCCGCAGCAAACGTGGGTCGCCCATCTTGAGAATGTTTCGAACGCTCATGGTGTCTCCGTTGCGCAGGGATGCAGCGCAGTCATGCGGTCACGACCTGCCCTGCCCTATGCCGCCATGTTAGCGAAGGCCACGATCACCTCGGGAGGCGCCTGCACCAGTTCAATCAACACCCCCTCGCCGCCCATCGGGAACTCGTCGTTGGCCTTGGGGTGCATGAAGCAGATGTCAAAACCCGCGGCACCCTTGCGAATGCCACCCGGCGCAAAGCGCACGCCGTTTGCCGTCAACCAACTCACTGCCGCAGGCAGGTCATCGATCCACAGACCGATGTGATTCAGCGGCGTGGCATGAACGGCGGGCTTCTTGTCAGGGTCGAGCGGCTGCATCAGGTCGACCTCGACCTTGAACGGCCCCTGCCCCATTGCGCAGATGTCTTCGTCGACGTTCTCGCGTTCGGAGCGGAAGCTGCCGGTGACTTGCAGCCCCAGCTGGTCAACCCACAACGCGCGCAGCCGATCCTTGCTCAGCGCACCGATGGCCACCTGCTGGATGCCCAGCACTTTGAACGGCCGCGCAGTCATGCGAACTCCAGAATGACCTGGTCCACCGCCAGGCTGTCGCCCTTGCTTGCCGTGACTTTCGCGACCACGCCGTCCTGCGCAGCGACCAGCGTGTTTTCCATCTTCATCGCTTCGATCACCGCAAGCTTCTCGCCGGCGCGCACCGCCTGGCCCGGCTTCACGGCGATGTCGACCAGCAAGCCCGGCATCGGCGACAACAGAAAGCGCGACAGATCGGCAGGCGCTTTGAATGGCATCAGCGCCTGCAACTCGGCGGCGCGCGCCGGCAGCACGCGCGCTTCGATCTGCAAGCCGTTGTGCACGATGCGATAGTTCAGCCCGACCCGCTCCACCTGCGCACAAAACGGCTGCCCATCGACATGACCATGCACCGCGATGTCGCGCAGTGGGCCGGTGAAACTCAGCACGCTGGTCTTGCCGTCGACGGTGACGCGAAACGCGCCTTGCACCAGCTTCACCTGCATGGGCGTGAGCTGGCGCCTCCCGGTGCTATCGGTCAACACGACGACAAATTCTTCGCCGATGGCCAACTCGTGGCCAGGCAACTGGCCGGTGATCCTGGAAGCGCGCTCGCGCATACGCCGGTGCACCGCACCCGCGAGCAACAGCAGGAAGCGCGGATCGTCCTGTTCGATCAACGCCGCCGAAAACCCCTTTGGATAGTGTTCGGCAATGAAGCCTGTGTTGAACGTCCCGGCAGCGAACTTCGGATGCGCCAGCAATGCCGACTGGAACGGAATGTTGCTCGACACGCCACGAATCACAAAGGCATTCAGCGCCTCGCGCATGCGCCGGATCGCGTCCGCCCGGTCCACGCCGTGCACGACCAGCTTGGCGATCATCGAGTCATAGTACATCGGGATCTCGCCGCCCTCATAGACACCGGTGTCGACGCGCACGCCGCCCAGGGGAATCGCGATGGACCCGTTGCCTGCAACGGGCGCCGTCGGCACACCCGCTTCGAGCGTCTGCGCGGGTGGCTGGTACTTCACCAGCCGCCCAGTGGAAGGCAGGAAGTTGCGGAATGGGTCCTCGGCATTGATGCGGCACTCCATCGCCCAACCGCGCCGCGGGATATCGGCTTGTTTGAACGCGAGTTTCTCGCCGGCGGCGACACGAAGCATCTGCTCGACCAGGTCCAGCCCGGTGATGCACTCCGTCACCGGGTGCTCCACCTGAAGTCGGGTGTTCATCTCGAGAAAGTAGAAACTCTGGTCGTTGCCGACCACGAACTCCACCGTGCCCGCGCTCTGGTAGTTCACCGCCCTGGCCAACGCAACTGCCTGTTCACCCATCGCCTTGCGCGTCGCTTCACTGATGAAGGGCGACGGCGCCTCTTCGATCACTTTCTGATGGCGACGCTGGATCGAGCATTCGCGCTCGTGCAGGTAGACACAGTTGCCGAACGCATCGCCCAACACCTGGATCTCGATGTGGCGCGGCTCGACGACATACTTCTCGATGAAGACCCGGTCATCGCCGAAGCTCGCCTTCGCCTCGTTGCGGCACGCCGTGAAGCCCTCGAACGCCTCAGTGTCATTGTGCGCCACGCGCAGGCCTTTGCCGCCTCCGCCCGCGCTCGCCTTGATCATCACCGGGTAGCCGATGCCCTGTGCAATCGCTACCGCCTGCTGCGCGGTGTCGATCGCCGCGTTGTAGCCCGGGATCGTGTTGACCTTGGCGTCGTTGGCAAGCTTCTTCGACGCGATCTTGTCGCCCATGGCGGCGATCGAGCCGTGTTTCGGCCCGATGAACACGATGCCCTCTTCTTCGACACGGCGCGCAAATGCCGCGTTCTCTGACAGGAAGCCGTAGCCCGGATGCACCGCCTGCGCGCCGGTCTGTTTGCACGCCCCAATGATCTTGTCCATCAACAGGTACGACTCTCGGCTCGGCGGCGGGCCGATGAACACCGATTCATCGGCGTGTTCGGCATGGCGCGCGTCGCGATCGGCTTCCGAGAATACGGCGACGGTGGCGATGCCCATGCGCCGCGCCGTATTGATGATCCGGCAGGCGATCTCGCCGCGGTTGGCAATCAGAATCTTATCGAACATGGTGTTGCGCTCCGGGTCCATCACAGCGGAATGTTGCCGTGCTTGCGCCACGGGTTCTCGAGTTTCTTGTTTGCCAGCATCACCAGCGAACGGCAGATGCGCTTGCGCGTTTCGTGCGGCTGGATCACGTCGTCGATGTAGCCCCGTGCACCGGCCACGAAGGGGTTGGCAAAACGCGCCTTGTATTCGGCCTCGCGCGCCGCCAGCTTGGCTGGGTCACCCTTGTCTTCGCGGAAGATGATCTCCACCGCACCTTTCGCACCCATCACCGCGATCTCGGCGTTCGGCCAGGCAAAGTTGACGTCGCCACGCAGGTGCTTGGAGCTCATCACGTCGTAGGCGCCGCCGTAGGCCTTGCGCGTGATCACGGTAATCTTGGGCACGGTGCATTCGGCATACGCGTAGAGCAGCTTGGCGCCGTGCTTGATGATGCCGCCGTACTCCTGCGAGGTACCGGGCATGAACCCAGGCACGTCGACGAACGTGATCACCGGGATGCTGAACGCGTCGCAGAAGCGCACGAAACGCCCCGCCTTGATGGCACTCCTGATGTCCAGGCAGCCGGCCAGCACCAGCGGCTGGTTCGCGACGATGCCCACGCTTTGCCCTTCCATGCGGCCGAAACCGATGATGATGTTCTTCGCGTAGTCGGGTTGCAGCTCGAAAAAGTCGCCATCGTCCACTGTCTTGGCGATCAGCTCTTTCATGTCATACGGCTTGTTCGGGTTGTCCGGAACGAGCGTGTCGAGCGACCAGTCCAGCCGTTCGGCCGGGTCGTCGCAGTGGCGCACGGGCGGCTTTTCGCGGTTGTTCAGCGGCAGGTAGTTGTAAAGCCGCCGCAACATCAGCAGCGCATCGACATCGTTCTCGAACGCGAGATCGGCCACGCCGCTCTTGGTGGTGTGGGTGATGGCGCCGCCCAGGTCCTCGGCGCTCACCTCTTCGTGCGTCACCGTCTTCACGACCTCGGGGCCGGTGACGAACATGTACGAGCTGTCTTTCACCATGAAGATGAAGTCGGTCATCGCCGGCGAATAGACCGCGCCGCCGGCGCAGGGGCCCATGATGCACGAAATTTGCGGGATGACGCCGGAGGCGAGCGTGTTGCGCAGGAAGATATCGGTGTACCCGGCGAGCGACAAAACGCCTTCCTGAATGCGGGCGCCGCCGCTGTCGTTCAGCC
>JANNKS010000411.1:0-6683 GCA_031396425.1 Rhizobacter sp.
ATGTGGAGATGAGCCGGGCGATGCACCTGGCCGGTTTCGACACCTACGACGTGCACATGAGCGATCTGCAGGCCGGCCGCGCGCGCCTGGACATGTTCCAGGGCCTGGTCGCGTGCGGGGGCTTCAGCTACGGCGATACGCTCGGGGCCGGCGAAGGCTGGGCGCGTTCGATTCTGTTCAACCCGTCACTGGCCGACCAGTTCGCGCGTTTCTTCAATCGCGACGACTCGTTTGCCCTGGGCGTGTGCAACGGCTGCCAGATGATGGCCGCGCTGGCGTCCATCATTCCGGGAACCAGCGCCTGGCCGCGGTTCACGCGCAACCTCAGCGAACAGTTCGAGGCGCGCCTGAGCCTGGTCGAGGTGTTGCCCAGCGCGTCGATCTTCTTCACCGGCATGGCCGGCAGCCGCCTGCCGATTGCGGTCGCGCATGGCGAAGGGTTCGCTGATTTCTCGCAACGCGGTGACGCGAAACAGGTGCATCGCGCATTGCGTTTCATCGACCCTGCTGGCAATGCGACGCAAGCCTATCCGTTCAATCCGAATGGCAGCCCTGACGGGTTGACGGCAGTGACGACGCCCGATGGTCGATTCACGGCGCTGATGCCGCATCCGGAACGTGTCGTGCGCAATGTGCAGATGAGCTGGACCTCGGGTGACAAGAGCGCACCCAGCCCCTGGGTGCGCATGTTCGGCAACGCGCGCCAGTGGGTGGGGTGATGTGGCGTCTGGGCCCATGCGGAGGGCCTTGGTCGTCGGGTCAGCCTCGCGATGCGGAGCGCGCGTGAACGTTCAGACCCAGGATCGCGCCATCGGGAACCCTGCTCGCTGGCCGCGCCTGGACGTTCTGCGCGGCGTGGCCGTGGTCTGGATGGCTGGCTTTCATTTCTGCTTCGATTTGAGCCACTTCAAGCTCATCCAGCAGAACTTCTACACCGATCCGTTCTGGACCATCCAACGCACCCTGATCTTGAGCCTGTTCCTGTTCTCCGCAGGTCTGGGTCAGGCCATCGCCTTGCAGCAGGCGCCGAGTTGGCAACGCTTCTGGCGCCGTTGGGGGCAGATTGCCGCCTGCGCTTTGCTCGTGAGTGCAGGTTCAAGCCTGATGTTCCCGAAGAGCTTCATCAGTTTTGGTGTGCTGCATGGCATGGCCCTGATGTTGATCGTGATGCGTCTGACGCACCGCTGGGGTGCCTGGCTGTGGCTCGCCGGAGCCGTCGCGATGGCGCTGCCTCATGTCTACGCGCATGCGGCGTTTGACAGTCGTTGGACGAACTGGATGGGGCTGGTCACGCGCAAGCCCGTCACGGAAGACTTTGTCCCGCTGCTGCCTTGGGTTGGCGTGATGTGGTGGGGGTTGGCGGGCGGCACGTGGGTCATGGCCCATCGCTCCTTGTGGTTGACGGGTGCGGTGCCGCAGGCGTTGCACGGGCTGGCGCTGCTGGGCCGTTGGAGTTTGACCTTTTACATGCTGCACCAGCCGCTGCTGATTGCTGCGCTGATGCTGTTCATGGCCTGGCGCTGAGCGCGGCCTGTCGCAGCCCGCGCCGGGTTCACTGAACTTGCCGTGTGCCTTCCATGCGGCGCCGCCAGGAGCGGTCTTCCCGCTGCAGTTTCCACAGCGCCCAGCGTTGCGAAAATTCCTCGATGCGCTGAGCCAATGCGTCCAGGCACAGGCCGACGATTCCTGGCACCTCGCCCTGCCTGGCGGCCAAGTGGCGCGCGAGCTGTTGCAGGGGGCGGGGCAGGTGCTTTGCCAGCAAGCCCTGGTCCAGGCACAGCAGCACTTCGCCGCTGCCCGGTTGGCCGCGCCGGGCCGCTTGCGACAAGACCTGTCGATGGGTGCGGCGCACGCCCGCGAAGGAACAGCAGATGACGTGCAATCCGCCGATCTCGGCCACCGTGGGTGCCAGTTCGATGCCGGTGCCCCGTCCGGCCGACTGCGCCGCAATCGTGACCCGAAGCGGCCGCCCGGCACGCGCCAGGTTGCTGTGCTCGACGCTGTCCTGGCGCCCGAAAAGCAGCTTGCTGCGAATGCCGTTCTTCGACAGTACGGCGGCCACCGCTTCGGCGTCGGCCACAGAGTCGGTGCTGATCAGCACCGGACGGCCGGACGCCTGCAGCTCGCGGACACGCTGCGCGACAGCACGCCAGACCAGGTATCGCTGACTGAAACAGCGCGTTGGAGCCCGCTCCAGGCGCCCTGGATTCGGGTGCGCCAGGCGCGCGATGCGCAACCCATACAGCAGCGCCAGCTCAAAGCGAGCCGGCGCCAGACTCGCGCTCACGCCGCCGAGCCGGTGGTAGCGTGAGAACAGGCTTTGCAGGCTCATTTGCGCCACCGTCTCGTTGATGGGCGGCGGCGTGACGCCCTCCTTGAGCGCGAGCATCTGGACCAGCCCGCGGTTCCAGTCGCGGCCACTGTCGGGCTCACCGGTGGTGGGGTCAATCAACGCCACGCTGTCCGCCTGCAAGACGTAGTCCCGGTCACGTTCCAGAAGGTGGTTGGCGTAAAGCGCCAGATCAACCAGCTCTTCGCGCTGCCGCGGGTTGCGCCAATGTGCTGCGCTGTCGCCGGCAGATTCGTTCAATCGGGTTTTCCCGAGCGGCGTGAGTTGCACGTTCTGGATCGACGTGTCGATCCGATAGTGGGTGTCGGGCTCGAGGCGCCGCGCCCACAGCATGGCTTGCTCGAGAGCGTTGAGCGAAGCGCCGCTCGGGGCAGGGCGCGAGATGATCATCGGCGAACGGGCATCGTCGATCAACGTGATGTCGGCGTCGTCGACGATCGCCATGCACAGGCCGCGCAAGGCGAGGTCGTTGGCAATCGCCGCGCTCTTGTTGCGCGAGCTGCGGGAAGCGTCGCCAGGCTTGTGCGAAGTCAGGTCGCGAAGGTAGTCGAAGCCCACTTCGCGGGCGGTGCAGTAGCTCACATCGGCGCGGTAGGCGCGGCGCCGCTGCTCGAAGGTGTGGAGTTGGGTCACGCACGCCACACTCAGGCCGAAGTGCTCGAACAGCGGCCCCATCGCGGCCGCGTCACGCTGAGCCAGATAGTCGTTGGCGACGAACACATGCACCGGAACACTCGTCAGCGCGGCGGCGCAGGCCGCCAAAGCCACGGCGATGGTCTTGCCCTCGCCGCCACCCATCTCGGCCAGACCGCCGTTGAGGATGACCCAGGCCGCGAGATACTGCAATTTGGAGGGCCGCAACCCGAGTTCGAGATGGCACGCGTTGCCAATTCGCAGCAACAGCTCTGCTGTCATGTCGGGGCTGAACCCTTGACGCTGCGCCTGCCGAAGCACCTCTTCCTGCCGCGTCAGCGTGTTGATTCGCGCAAGGTGGCCGGGGTCTGCGCCGAGGTTTCGGAGCGCGCGGAGAAACCGGCGGCGGCCCAGTCGCGAGAACAGACTGGGGGCGAGGCGCGTGGCCGTTTCCCAGACTGGAGGTCGCTCGCTGTCGCGTTCTGGGTAGGGGCCCCAGACAGAGCCGGGTACGGGCAAGTGCAGTTCTGTCATGCCGGTCTGTCGTTGAGGGATGTCCTGCTACTGCCTCTGAACCTGTTGTGCGCGCCTGTTGCGGCGCTCGACGGGATTGGGCTCAGGCACGGCGTTCCCATCGACCTGAGGCCCGGCCTCGCGTCGGCCCATCGGTGCGCGCATCCGCTTCGGAGAATTATCCCGACCGGCCCTCAACGGCGCGCGGGGCAGGCGACACGGAAGGTGGTGCAGTTCACACGCTGCTGCCGGGACGAGCCGCAAGCGTCGCCGGGCTTGGCGCAGGAAGCGGGAAAAGTTGGCGCGCCTGGGCGGACCGCCTCAGTGCAACAACGCGTGTCAGCTTCGGCGGCGCAGCTTTGCGCGCGCGACTGCCGCTTGAATCACCTCTTGTTTGCGATCAGCAAGCGGCGCATTCTCTGTGTTGGGCTCGGCCAGCGCAGGGACACCTTGGTGCGTCCCGGTGCTCGACACCGGTTCACTTTGATCCTGCTCGCGCGACAGGCGCGCTTGATGGTGGGCATAACGGGTGCGCGCCTGTGTGGCCTGGGATTCACTCCATGCCTGCCAGCCGGTGTGCGCTTGCCCGACTTCGAACATGGCAATGCAGTCCACTGGGCATACTGGCAAGCAGAGCTCGCAGCCGGTGCACAGGTGATGGACCACCGTGTGCAGCGCCTTCGGCCCACCGACGATGCAGTCGACGGGACAGGCATCGAGGCACAGCGTGCAGCCGATGCAGGCAACTTCGTCAATGCGGGCCAGGCGCAGTACGCCTTCGATCCCATGCACCGGATTGAGTGGGATGACAGAAGTGCCGGTGATCCTCGCCAAGCGCTTCACGCCATCGGCGCCGCCAGGGGGGCATTGGTTGATGCCGGCCCGCTCGTCGACGACCGCCTCCGCGTAGTGGCGGCAATCCGGGAAACCGCAACGCGTGCACTGCGTCTGCGGCAACGCGTCGTTGATTTGTTCGACCAGGCGAGCGCGGGAATCCACCCGCGCAATTATCGCTTTGCGGTTGCGCGGCGCTTGGCCTGCGGCGCTGCGGCGCGGGGCCGTTTGGCCGCGCCCGTTTGGTGGGTCGCAATGAACTCACGCACCTCGGGGTAGACGTGTTCGCGCCAGCGCCGCCCGGAGAAGATGCCGTAGTGCCCAGCGCCCATCGCGTCATAGTGGAACTTGCGGTCTTTCGCGATGCCTGTGCAGAGCTCATGGGCTGCGCGCGTCTGACCCGCACCCGAGATGTCGTCGAGTTCGCCTTCAATCGTCAACAGCGCGGTCGCCGCAATGTCTTGTGGACGAACCAGATGACCTCTGACTTTCCAGGTGCCATTGACCAACGCGAAATCCTGGAACACGGTCTTGATGGTGTCGAGGTAGTACTCGGCGGGCATGTCGAGCACGGCGTTGTACTCGTCATAAAAATCGCGATGCGAATCGGCGTTGTCGCCATCGCCTCGCACCAGGTCGAGGAAGTAGTCGTAGTGCGATTTCAGGTGGCGGCCCGGGTTCATCGCGATGAATCCGGAATGCTGCAGGAATCCTGGGTAAACGCGCCGGCCCGAGCCCGGATAGTTGACCGGAACGCGATAGATGACGTTCTGTTCGAACCAGCTGTGGCTCTTGTTCATCGCCAGGTTGTTGACGGCTGTCGGGCTCCTGCGAGCGTCGATCGGGCCTCCCATCATCGTGAGTGTGCGCGGAATGGCTTCGCCTGCCGTGGCCATCAGTGACACTGCAGCGAGCACCGGTACGGTGGGCTGACAAACCGAGATGACGTTCACGTCCGGACCGATCAGGCGAATGAAGTCTTGCACGTAGTGCACGTAGTCATCGAGATGGAAGGGCCCTTCCGACTCGGGCACCATGCGTGCATCGGTCCAGTCGGTGATGAAAACCTTGTGGTCGCGCAGCAGCTCGCGCACGGTTTCGCGCAACAGCGTCGAATGGTGTCCTGACAACGGCGCCACCACCAGCACCTTGGGCTGGTCCTTCATCCGGGTCAGCATCGCCGAGTCGTCGGTGAATCGTTTGAAACGCCAGAGCCGGCAGAACGGCTTGTCGACGGCCACTTGCTGCTGCACCGCCACTTCGACACCGTCGACGCTGACCGAGATGATGTTGAACTCGGGTTTTTCGTACTCCTTTGACAGCCGGTGCATCAAGTCCAGGCCGGCTGACACGCGGTGCGACAGTGGCGTGTGCGTGAACGGAGAGAGCGGGTGGTTGTAGAGCTTCGACGAAGCGCTGGCGAATTCGGCGAAGGGGCTCAGGAGCGCCCGCTGGGTCTCATACCATTGGTAGATCATTTCGACGCCCTCTGCTTGCGAAGCTGCCCAGCGGCGGAGGTTCCGCCCAGGTCGATGCACGCGAAGAACCCTCTTGTGCAGTGCAGCATTCTATGAACTATCGGTCCATCTTGCTGTAGTTTCTCTAGGGAGTTGCCCCGAGATGGGGCGCAAACCCCATCCAATTCGACCTGTCCGCGCGCCTTGGGAGGCGACGGCAGGCTGTCTTGCGTGCAGCGTGGCGCGGAGTCGATCCAAAACGCGGTGTGGCCGCGGCGTCCTCCTTTTCAGGGCGATCGCCGGCAAGTCTCAAACGACCTTGGCAATGGCACTTACGACCGCGTCAATGTTCGATCGGTTCAGCGCGGCCACGCAAATCCGCCCGGAGTCGACCCCATAGATGCCGAAGTCGGTGCGCAGCCTGTGCATCTGCGCCTTGCTCAAACCCGAGTAGCTGAACATGCCGCGCTGTCTCGTGATGTAGCTCAAGTCGCGGGTGATGCCCGCCGCCTCGAGTTTGGAGCGAAGCAGGCCACGCATCTCCTTGATGCGCTGGCGCATCGCCGCCAATTCCTGCTCCCTCTGGGCGCGCAACTCGGCGGTCGTCGGCACCCTCGCGACGATTTGAGCGCCGTGCGTGGGCGGGTTGGAATAGTTGGTGCGGATCACGCGCTTGAGTTGGCTCAACACACGGGCGGCCTGGTCTTTCGAGTCGCACACCACGCTGAGCGCGCCGACCCGCTCGCCGTACAGCGAAAAGCTCTTGGAGAAACTGGTGGCGACGAAAAACTCGAGGCCTGCAGCCATGAACATGCCCACCACCGCGCCTTGTTCGAAGGTGCAGGTTTCAGCGTCGGACACTACCCCTACTACGATGCGGCGCGCGCGGGCCTGGA
>JANNKS010000429.1:0-13912 GCA_031396425.1 Rhizobacter sp.
CGCGCCAGGCGCGTAATTGAATCGAGCAGGATGACGACGTCTTTCTTCAGCTCGACGAGCCGTTTCGCGCGCTCAATCACCATTTCGGCCACCTGCACGTGGCGGGCGGCCGGTTCGTCGAATGTCGAGCTGATGACTTCACCACGTACGGTGCGCTGCATTTCGGTCACTTCCTCGGGCCGCTCGTCGACGAGCAACACGATCAGGTAGATCTCCGGATAGTTGGCGATCAGCGCATGAGCGAGGTTCTGCATCATCACCGTCTTGCCGCTCTTGGGCGCAGACACCAGCAGGGCACGTTGGCCTTTGCCCAACGGCGCGATCAGATCGACGATGCGGCTGGTGATGTTCTCGTCCGACTTGATGTCACGTTCCAGCTTGAACTGCTCTTTCGGGAACAGAGGCGTCAAGTTCTCGAACATGATCTTGTGCTTGCTCTCCTCCGGCGTGAGGCCGTTCACCCGGTCAACCTTGACCAGCGCGAAATAGCGTTCACCGTCCTTCGGTACCCGAACCTCGCCTTCCACGGCATCACCTGTGTGCAGGTTGAAGCGTCGAATCTGGCTTGGGCTGAGGTAAATGTCGTCGGTCGACGCCATGTAGCTCGCGTCGGGCGAACGCAGGAAGCCGAAACCATCGGGCAGCACTTCCAGCACGCCATCGCCAAAAACCTGCTCGCCTCCTTTGGCCCGCCGCTTCATGATCGCAAACATCAACTCCTGCTTGCGCATGCGAGCGACGGCCTCGATTTCCAGCGCCTCGCCCATCTTGATGAGTTCCGAGACGTGGAGCGCTTTCAGTTCTGACAGGTGCATAGGGTGGGGCGCGAGGTGGGGGTGCGGTTCCCCAGCCGGAACCGTGGACCGGCGGGATGCACAACGAGGAGACTTGAGGAAACCAGCATGGCGAACGCAGCCGCCTGGCGGAAAAACCTGTGTGGGATGTCTGGCCCGGCACCTGCCGCCTCTGAGCTCAAGGCGCAGTGCGGTGTCAGGTGGAGGAAACTCTCAGCAACCGGGCCCGGCCATAGGCGACGGGCGCGCTACCATTTGGGCCAGATTATAGATGACCGTCAATGAAGGCTGTCAATTGCGCCTTGGACAGGGCCCCCACCTTGGTTGCGGCAAGCTGACCATCCTTGAACAACATCAGTGTCGGGATGCCACGAATGCCGAACTTCGCCGGGACGTCGCGGTTCTCGTCGACGTTCATTTTCGTGATCTGCAGCCGACCGTCATAGTCCTTCGAAACCTCATCGAGAATCGGCGCAATCATTTTGCAGGGGCCGCACCACTCGGCCCAATAATCGACCAGGACAGGCTTGTCGGACTTCAGGACATCACTGTCAAAGGAAGCGTCAGAAACGTGCTTGATCAGTTCACTGCTCATTGGGGCCCTTTCGCTCACGCAAGCCGCCTGTCGGCTGCGGGCGCATTGATTCTGGCACAAGCGAGGCGCAGCCGCTTTGCACCGACAGATCGTGACCGCAATGGCTGAGATTGCCTGGGCCCGCTTAAACCGCAGTGTCGTCTGTGGCAATCCATGGCCGGAAATCACTGCGCAACTGATCGCGCTGGCGTCCCGGCGCGGGCTGGCACTGCGGGATTGCATCGTGCTGGTTCCGTTCGCACAACTGCTCGCTGCAGCGCGGCTCGAGTTCGTCAAGCTTGGTGGCTGGATGCCCAGGGTCGAGACATCGCACACGTTGGCCAAGACCCTGGGCCCCCGAACCCGTGCTCCTGGCCGGTGGGCCCACCTTCGACCTGGCCATTGACAGCCTGGTGATGCAGCAGCTGCTGGTGCGTCAGTCCTGGGGCCGTGCCTGGATGGCCCGCGACCCGGCGGGCCTGGCGCGAGCGGCTGCGCAGGTGGCTCGCACCGCTCATGATCTGGCCCGCAGCGCTTTCACGCTGGAGCCGAGCCTGCGTCCGGCCCATTGGCGAAACGTGCGGGACATCCTGGCACCCATTGAAGGGCCCGGTGCTGTTGAACGCCGCCTGGCGGTGGTTGCTGCCGAGTGGGCGATGCTCGCTCCCGCCCCTGCGACAGACCGGCTGTTTGAACTCCGCCCAGCCGCATGGCTCGTGGTCAGCGCCGGTGGAGCAGACCCCTTCACGATGAATCTGCTGAAGTCCGCCCCGGCGGACGTCTGCTGCGTTGTGCTCGATACCGATCAAACGGGCTCGACGGACGTCGCGGAGAGCCTGCCGAAATTCGACCCAACCCTTGCTGAGTGTGACGATTTCGAGACGGAAGCTCAATGCACCGCTGCGCAGATTCTCGAGAATTTGCGCTGCCTTGAGCTGCCCGTCGCCTTGATTGCCCAAGACCGAGTACTGGTTCGCCGCGTGCGGGCGCTGCTCGAACGATCGGGTGTTTCGATCGCCGACGAAACCGGCTGGAAGCTTTCCACGACTCGAGCTGCCGCGAGGGTGCTCACATTGCTGCGTGCCGCGCCGCCGCGTGCTCCGGCCGACAGCGTGCTGGACTGGCTCAAGACAGGCACGCAGTGGCGCGAGTTGCACGATACAAACCAGGCAGTCCTGTCGCTGGAAAGCCACTGTCGGCGACGCAAGATCTCGCGCCTGTCGAGTCTCAGCATTCCCGCCTTGGATGGGCCAGCGCAAACGCTGCTTCGCTGCGCTTTCGCGACCTTGGACAAGCTTGCGGCGGGTCGGCCCAAGCCTCTCAAGATGTGGATGGCGTCGCTTGCGGCCGCCTTGACCGATTGCGGCGTGCTCGACGCGCTCTCTGAAGACGAAGCCGGCCGCCAGACACTGAGCGCCCTCAGGCTCGGGGTCCCTACGGAGGCCGGACGTGTCAATCTTGGACTCGCCGGCGATGAACCCGTGCGGTTGACGGACTTCATCGCCTGGGTCGAAGCCGTGCTGGAGGCCAACAGTTTCCGGCCGGCGCCTGACCTGGTCGCGCCGGCCCAGGTGGTGATCACACCATTGGCGCAGGCCATGCTCAGGCCGTTTGCTGCCGTCGTTGCGCCTGGTGCGGATGACGTTCATCTCGGCGCGCCCGCCGCGCCGCATCCGCTGCTCAATGAAGCGCAAGCCGGTGCGCTGGGCCTGGCCACCGCGGAGCGGCATCGGCTGGGCCAACGCTTGGCACTCAGCCACTTGCTCGACTGCGGCCGCGTGACATTTCTACGGCGCCGCCAGGACGGAAAACAGCCTTTGGGCACAAGCCCTTTGGTTGAACAGCTTGCAGTTTCTTTGCGTCGCGAGGGCAGGGCGTTGCGCGCCTGGTGCGACCCGCGCATCGAGCAACGCGTCGCCCCGGCATCGATCGCCCCCAGCGCGCCGAGCGCTGCCGCGCTCGTGCCCCGGCGCATTTCGGCCAGTGCGGTTGAAGCACTGCGCGATTGCCCGTACCGATTCTTCGCCAAGGTGATGCTGCGGTTGCGTGAAGCCGATGAGCTCGAGCGCGACCTTGAAAAGCGCGACTACGGCACCTGGCTGCACGCGGTGCTGCACCAGTTCCACTTGACCCGGCCAAAGCCCGAGGCCTTGAACCTGGAGACCGCTCGTCTCATCGCGCTGGCGACTGCCTGCCAGTCCGAATCCGGTTTGGACGACGCGGAGTTCCTGCCTTTTGCGACATCGTTCCGCACCCTGGCACCGCGCTACATCGAGTGGCTGCACGATCGCGACGCGAAAGGGATGCAGTGGCGGTGGGGTGAATATGAACGTGTCGTGAGCCCGCCGGAGTTCGAAGGCGTCTCCCTCGAAGGGCACATTGATCGCATTGATGTGGTGGGCAACGATGGGGAGGGCGGGACCGAGTTGATCGACTACAAGACCGGCAGCGTCGATGCATTGAAGCGGCGCGTCAAGGAGCCGCTCGAGGACACGCAACTGGCGTTCTACGCTGCGATCCTTCCCGATACGCTGAAGCCGCCATTGCGCGCCGCGTACCTCGCGCTGGACCACACCCGCGGGATCGAATTCATCGAACACAAGGACGTCATGCACTCGGCGCGGGTGCTTGTCACCGGCTTGGCGTCGGAGCTTGCCCGCTTGCGCGAAGGCGCCAGCCTGCCCGCATTGGGTGAAGGCGAGACCTGCGAACGCTGCGAGATGCGCGGCCTGTGCCGGCGCGACCAGTGGGCAGCACAGGCCGACCGTTGGTGAACCCACCCGCCTATCGCCTGAACGGCGCGCAGGTCAGCCGCGAGGACTTTTATCGAAGCGCCTGCGACCCGGCGCGCAGCGCTGTTGTCGAAGCCTGCGCAGGTGCCGGCAAGACCTGGATGCTGGTTTCGCGCATTCTGCGCGCCTTGCTCGACGGCGCTGCGCCGCACGAGATTCTGGCGATCACGTTCACGCGCAAGGCGGCGGGTGAAATGCAGCAGCGCCTTTTCGACTGGTTGCGCGACTTCGCGGACCCGGGCACGGCGCCAGCGCGGTTGATCGCGGAACTCATTGCGCGCGGGGTTGCGCCCGACCAGGCCGGGAACGCCGTGCCCGCACTTGTGGCGTTGCATGAAAAGGTTCTCGGTGCTGCGCGGGGCGTGCAAGTCCAGACCTTTCACGCCTGGTTCGCCAAACTGTTGCGCGCCGCACCGATCGAACTGCTCGACGAGATCGGGCTGCAACGCGACATGGAGTTGATCGAGACGCTGGATGATCACAGCGCGGAAGTGTGGCGGCGCTTCCATGCCGCGGTGGCTGCCGACGCCCCGACGCTGCAGGCCTTCGAAGCCCTGAGCGCACAACGTGGCCGATCAACGGTGCGGCTGTGGCTGCTGACCGCGCTGGAGCGACGTGTCGAAATTGAGCTTGCCGATCGTGCTGGGGTGCTTGAAGACAGCGTACCCGAGGCGGCGCAGGTCTGGCCCGAGTTGGGGCGGGGCGAACACCCGGCGCTTGCGCTCGACTCACCGGCGTGGCAGATCCGGCTTCGCGATCTCGCCACCGAACTGGGCCGGGGTGCGGCGCAGGCGCAGAGCGCGGCTCTCGCCTTGGCCGCAGCGCTTGAATCTTGTGAGGGAAGTGAACTGTTCACCGCCGTCTGGGCAGCGTTGTTCACGCTGAACGGAACGCCCCGGAAGCGTTTGGGCAATTCAACGCTGCTGACCGAAGTGCATGACCTCCTCGAAAGGAGCGCAGCGCAGATTCACCAGCATCAGGCTCACGAAGAGCACCTGGGGATGGTGCGTTTGTCGCGCGTCTTGAACCGTGAATACGCGGCCTACAAACGCGCCCAGGGTTTGGCTGACATGTCCGATCTGGAAAGCTGCGCGCTGGCGCTGCTGCGCGACAGCAGCTTGTCCGGGTGGGTTCAGGAGCGGTTGGACGCGCGCTACCGGCACGTGCTGATCGATGAATTCCAGGACACCAGCCCATTGCAGTGGCATGCGCTGCACGCCTGGCTCTCGGCCTACGTCGGTGCGGGGGGTGGTGCGAGCGGGCAGCGCCCGCCGTCAGTGTTCATCGTCGGCGACCCCAAACAAAGCATCTACCGGTTTCGCCGCGCTGAGCCCCGGGTGTTTGAGGCGGCGCGCTACTTCGTCCAAACTGCCTTGGGCGGCGCGGTGCTGGAATGCGATCACACGCGGCGCAACGCACCGCAGATTCTGGGGCCACTGAACGCCGTCTTCAGCGCGGCTGCGGCGGCGGCCGAGTTCGGTGACTTTCGCCCGCACAGCACGGAAGTTGACGATGTCGAGGGGGCAGGACTCTGGGCGCTGCCACTGGTGGAGCGTTCTGGAGATGATCAATCACGTTCCGAGGCTCATGCTGGCCAGGTCTGGCGCGACAGCCTGACCAGCCCGCGCCGGCTGCCCGAAGAAGTGCGACGCGCCCAAGAGGCTCGCAATGTTGCCCTTGCCGTTCATGAATTGCTGGCCAATGCGAGTGCGCGCGCCGGCGACATCATGGTGCTGTGCCGCAAGCGCGAATCCTTGCGCCTGGCGGCGCAGGCCCTGCGCGAAATGCGGGTTCCGCACATCGCCGTTGAAGATCACGATCTGCTTGACGCGATCGAAGTTCGTGATCTGGTGGCGCTGCTCGACGTGCTGGCATCCCATGGCCACAACCTGTCGCTCGCCCAGGCCCTGCGCAGCCCGCTGTTCGGGGCCAGCGATCAAGACTTGATCTTGCTGGCGGTGGGCGCTGCCCGTGGGGGCGACTGGTGGGACGCGCTGATGAACGAGGATCACGACAGTGCCGTGTTGCAGCGTGCCCGCACTTTGCTCCAACAGTGGGACAGCGATGCGCGGCATTTGCCACCACATGACTTGCTCGACCGGGTCATCCATCAGGGACAGTACCGAGAGCGCGTCGCCGCCGTCGTTTCCGGTGACCGCCGCGCCGTCGCACTGGACGCCATCGACGCGCTACTGGAGCAAAGTCTGACGCTTGATGGTGCCCGCTGCGCGACGCCGTACAACTTTGTGCGCGCCGTCAAACGGCGCACGATCCGAGTCACACCGCGCGAACATGCCGATGCCGTGCGGTTGCTCACGATCCACGGTGCCAAGGGCCTGGAAGCGCGGGTCGTGTTCGTCATGGACGCCGACCCCCAGCCGACCGCGGCCCGCACGGCCAATGTGCTGGTGGACTGGCCGGTCGAGTCCGAGGCGCCGACGCGTTGCGCCTTTCTCTATTCCGAAGCCAGGTGTCCGGAATCACTGAACGCCCAGTTGCAATTCGAAATCGCCGCGCGGCAACGTGAGGAACTCAATGGGCTGTATGTCGCGATGACCCGCGCGAAAGAACATCTGCTGTTCAGTGCCACTGAACCAAGCCGCCATGCCGGCGGGCCCTCGTGGTGGGCGCGCCTGGCCGACCATGTGCAAGCCTGGCCGCTGATGGCAGATCCGGCGTTGGGGCCGGGCAACGCCAGCGAGGCCACCATTCTCAAAGGTCTACCGGTGGTCCCGCCCTGTGGTCTTGAGACGGTGCCGCCGCCCAACTCAGATTTGGTTGAGTCCGACCTGCGCAAGCGCCAGCTGGGACGCGCGGTACACCGGTTTCTCGAGTGGGCAGGGGGTGCCCCGATCCCCCGTCCAAAGCTGGCGTGGCCCCAGCTGGCGAGCCAGGCGGCGCTCGAGTTCACTGCGTCGGTGGATGACGTGCTGACGATCGGTCAGCGCATTCTCGAAAGCGCCGACTGCGCGCGCTTTTTCTCGGGTACCGCACTGCGCTGGGTTGGCAACGAGGTGCCCGTGTGCCACGCGGGCGAAATGTTGCGCATCGACCGCCTGGTGCAAATCGACCAGGACGGCGCTATGGAGTGGTGGGTACTCGACTACAAACTTGCACGCGAACCCGACGAACTGCAAGGCTATCGAGACCAACTTCTGGGCTATCGGGACGCGGTTGTAGTGCTGGAGGCTGGGGCCGTCGTTCGCTGCGGGTTCATCACCCGCCAGGGCAAGTTGGTCGAAGTTCATTGACCCATGCTTGACCAGGCGGGTCCGCCGCAAACGCCCCCGGAGCGGGCAATTGGCGCGGTTTTCGGGCTTTGATCTGCGCTTGGTCGTGGCTGGGCTGTCGTTCAATTGAACAGGTTTTCTGCGCCACGCCATGCATTCACCCGCTTCGCCCTCTGCTGCTTCACCGGTGTTTCGCAAGTTCGGCCGTTTTGAGCTGCGCCAGTTGCTGGGCAAGAGCGCCGCCACGATGAATTGGCTTGCGGTCGACAGCAAGAACGGGCGCGAGCTGATGCTCACGTTGCCGCGCGAGCAGCCGCTCGAAGCCCAGGCGCTCGATCGTTGGATGGCGGGGGTCAACAAGGCAGCCCGGCTGGACCATCCGAACCTGGCCGCGGTCAGCGAAGTCGGTGTGCAAGACCAGTGGCCGTTCGTGGCAGTCGAGCGCAGCCAGGGTGTCACTCTGGCTGAATGGTGGGCGCTGCACCCGTCCAGTTCCCCTGCCGAGGTGGTGGACGGCATGATCTTCGCCATGCAAGGCCTGGCCTTTGCACACGACGCCGGGGTTGCGCATCGGGACATTCAGCCGCATGCCCTGCTGATCAATGACCAGGGCCGCATGCGCTGGATGGCTCTCGGTACCGCGGGTGATTCGAGCCCGTCCATGGCGCGAGCGACCGATAGCGTCGACGACAAGAGTGGCCCGCGCACGTCGGTCAGTGCACTGCAAGAGCAGCGCCTTCGCGCCGAGCGCGATCTTGTCGCCTGCGGTCTGTTGATGCACCGCTGGATTTCCGGCCAGCCTGCGCTCGATGAACCCGATATGGCCCGCGCCATCGAACGGCTGGCGCCGCTGGGCAAGGAAATCGTCCGCCTGCCCTGGGACACGCCGCATCCGGTGCCGGACGCCCTGCGGGCGATCGCGAATCGATGCACCGCGAACCAGGAACGTCAGCGCTATCACAACGCGCGCACCTTGCTGCGGGCGCTGGAGGGTTGGCGCCAGGCGCAGTCTTTGGACGCCGGTGGGCCGCTCGCGCTGTTGCTCGATCGGCTCCACAGCGTCGGGCATCTGCCGGCGATGCCGGGGCTGGCTGGGCGTGTCGCCAACATGACCAGCCTGGAAGGCCAACATGCCGATGAAATGGCCGAGCAGGTGCTGCAGGACATGGCGCTCAGCCTGGAACTGTTGCGCCTGGTGAATTCGGCCCAGCTTCGCGGCGCGATGTTGTCCGGCAACGAGCCCGTGTTGGCGATTCGCCGCAGCATTGCCTTGCTCGGTGTGGACGGCGTGCGGCGGGCCGCCAACGCCTTGCGTCTGTGGCCCGGCCCGTTGCAGGGTGCCCAGGCCCAGGCCATGAAACGGCTCATCGACCAGGTGCGCCTGGCGGGCTTCGCGGGGCAGGCGCTGCGACCCGCGGGCTATGACCCGGAGGTGGTGTACCTGATCGTCATGCTGCAGAACCTGGGCCGACTGCTCGTGCAGTATCACTTCCCCGACGAAGCCGAGCAGATTCAGCAACTGATGCAACCGGCGCCGCCGCCCGCGCCCGCCGAACCTGGAGCGCCCGAACTGCCAGGTATGACGGAAGAAGCAGCGGCGAACGCCGTGCTCGGCGTGGATTTCGATTCATTGCGCGCGGCCGTGGTACGCCACTGGGGTTTGGGCGACGAAGTGCAGCAGATGATTCGCCGCCTGCCCGCCGACAAGGCCGTGCGCACGCCCGATGATGATGCCGAAGTGTTGCGCGCGACGGCGAGCGCCGCGAATGAACTCGCCGATGCCGTCGGACTTCAGCCACCGCAACGCGCAGCCGCAGCAGTGGGGCAGGTGGCTGTGCGATATGCCAGGGTGTTGAAAATCACCAGCAAGGATGTTCGAGAGGCGCTGCAAGGCGCACGCTCGGCGTTGCGTGATGGCACTCCGGTGGCCGCCAGCACACCGCCGGCACCTGCTGCTGCGTCACCCTCTGCCTCGAACACTGCCGCGGCAAGCGGCTCTGTGCCGCACGGGGCCGCTGCCTCGCAAGCCGCGGCGGCTGCGTTCTCAACCGAAGCCCGCTGACACGCCGCCGGTTCCGATGACGGAAGGCACCGTTCAGAGAGTCAACCCGCCCCGGCCGATTCGAGCTCCGCAAAGTCCTTGGCCAGGGAGCAAAGGCAAACATCGTCGCGCGCATGCCCGTGTGGTGCCGCAGCGGCATCAACGCTCCCGCGTTCCTGCTGCTGCCTCTGCATATCAAAGGCTTACCCTTCGGGCTGATTTATGCGGACAAGACGAAGCCTGGCGACATCGAACTGGGCGACAAGGAACTTTCGCTGCTGCGCACGTTCTCGCAATCAGGCCGTGCTTGCGTTCAAGCGGGCTTCGTGAGCGGGTTGCGCGGCGCGTGCATCGGTACCGTGGGGTGACGAGCCTGACCCCGGCACTGGTCACAACGGTTAGGGCTGCTTCGTTCCCGACCTGACCCGGTTGGCCGCGCTTCCATGCGGGGAGGCCCGTCGCTGTGCATTGTAGAGGAGTGCGTGGCAGACCGGCCCTGGATGACCGCGCGAACGGCCCTTGTGAATGGCCGCATTTTTTGCACCTCTGAGGTTCAACGCAAGCGCAGCGCCGCGTCGTCGAAGTCCAGATCGAGTGGCTCGATGCGCAGGCGCTTCGGCCCCGCCGTCACCGAACCGGCGACCCAGGCGGCAACGCCGTTCGCTCTCGCCACGGCCACGGTGGTTTCTGCCGCCTCGGGGGCGACGAAAAGTGCGAAACCAGCGCCCATGTTGAAGGTGCTGTAAGCCTCGCGCGGGCCATGCCCGGCATGATGCTGGATGAACTGCAGCACTTCCGGGACCGGGGGCAAGGTGTGAATGCGGTAGCCCAGTTCGGCCGGGTGGCGCAACAGCTTGCGCCAGCCATGCCCGGTGATGTTGGCGCAGTAGTGCGGCACGACGCCCGCGGCAAAAAGGGCTTCCGTGACCGGTGAATAGAGTACCGTCGGCTCGAGCAACGCCTCGCCGTAGCTAGTGCCGCTGGGCAGCGAAGTGAGGTAGCCCTGCGGCAATCGCTCCACCAGTTTGCGAGCAAGGCTCAGGCCGTTTGCGTGAATGCCGCTGGATGCAAGCAGCACGATCGCATCTCCTTTGGCCAGGCGGTCGCCGAGCGACAGTCGTTGCTTCGGATGCACGATGCCTGTGCACGAGGCGGCCAGGTCGATTCGCCCCGCCTCCACGATGCCGGCCAGCGCCGGAGTTTCGCCGCCACCCCACGCGACGCCGCACGCATCGCAGGCACGCTTCCACCCCTCTACCAGGGCGCCGGAACGCGCCGCATCGTCGAACCAGGCCGACCCGCCAGCCGCCCAGTAGGCCTGCACCACCAGTGGTGTCGCGCCCACCGTGATCAGGTCGTTGACCGCCATCGCAATCGTGTCCTGGGCAATCGCGTCGTAGTGGCCGCGGCTGGTCAACGCAAACATCTCATCGGCCACCAGGGCTTTCGACCCCAGGCACTCGACAATGCTGGCAATGCAGAACGGACCAACGTCGACCACGTAGGCCGATTCGCCGCGAGAAGCGGCGATTTCATGAAAGCCATGTTTCAGCAGATGGTGTGCGGTGCTCGCTGCGGCACGCTGTGCGGACACCTTCAGCGGGTCGATGCGGTCGTAGTGGACGCCGGATTGCTCGTAACTCAAGGTGGCGATCGCGGGCGCTGTTTCAGCGGGTGTGGGCATGCGGCGTCGGGTGTGAGGTGAAACTGACCGGCTCGATTATCCGGCAGCACCGCGACGGCGAAGGCCCCCTCGTAGAATGACTGGATGTCCTCCCCCGTTCTGGCACGCAAGTACCGGCCTCGCGACTTCGACGCGTTGGTGGGTCAGGAACATGTCGTGCAGGCATTGGCGAATGCACTCAAGCAGCGTCGCCTGCACCACGCCTACCTGTTTACAGGCACGCGCGGGGTGGGCAAGACGACGGTTTCCCGCATCCTTGCCAAGTCGCTCAACTGCGTCGGGCCTGACGGAAGCGGGGACATCACGGCGCAGCCCTGCGGGGTGTGCGCAGCGTGCAGCGAGATTGACGCAGGCCGCTTCGTTGATTACATCGAGCTCGACGCCGCCTCGAACCGCGGTGTGGACGAAATCAGCCAGCTGCTTGCGCAGGCCGTCTACAAGCCGGTGTTGGGCCGCTTCAAGGTGTACATGATCGACGAAGTTCACATGCTCTCGACCACTGCATTCAATGCGATGCTCAAGACGCTTGAAGAACCGCCCGACTACCTCAAGTTCGTGCTGGCGACGACCGACCCGCAGAAGGTACCCGCCACGGTGTTGTCGCGCTGCCTGCAATTTAACCTGCGCCCGATGGCGCCGCAAACCATTCTGGAGCACCTGACCCACGTGCTTGGCGAAGAGGCCATTCCGTCTGAACCGGTCGCGTTGCGTTTGCTGGCACGCGCCGCACGCGGCTCGATGCGCGACGCACTGTCGCTGACCGACCAGGCGATCGCTTTTGGCGCAGGCAAGCTCGGCGAAGACAGTGTGCGACGCATGCTCGGCGCCGTCGATAGCGGCCATGCGGTGCGCCTGGTCGAAGCGATCTCGCGGCGCGATGGTGCGGCGCTGGTGGCCGCAGTGAATGCGCTGCGTGCCCAGGGCCTGTCCGCCGCCGGCACGCTTGATGAATTGTGCGAATTGCTGCAGCGCATGGCGGTCGAACAGGCGGTCGCGGGGGCGGAAGACGCCAGCGAACCTGGCGCCGCTGATGTCCGGCGTCTGGCCACAGAGTTGCCGGCCGACGAAACGCAGCTGCTTTACAGCATCGTCCTGCACGGGCGCGCCGATTTGGCAGTGTCGCCGGATGAATACAGCGGCCTGGTGATGATTCTGCTGCGAATGCTCGCCTTTTCTCCGAGTGCCGCACCGCAGGACAGGCCGACCGCCGGGCCGATGATTGAACCCGCTGCTGCCGGTGCGTCCTCGCCGAAGGCCGGCTCGCAAAGTGTCCCGAACAGGTCCGCAGCGGTGTCGGCGATGGCGCCGGCCCTAACCCTGCCGACCCTTGTCCAAGGCCCCGCGACCTCGACACCGATGACGGCTGCTGCGTCGCCTGCAATACCGGCGGGTGGTTCTCGGGAGGCCGCTTTGTCGGCGAATTCGGGCGCGCCCGCAGCATTGCGCATCCCGGTGCAGGCGGTCGAAAGCCCAGCTCCATCCGCCCAGGTGTCCGACTCGTCTCCCGCCGCCGGTCGCAATCCGACTCTCGCGTGCAACGGGCCGTTGGGCGACCGGTGGTTTGCCGTGGTGCGCCAGTTGGTCGACGCCGGCGCGATCGGCGCCATGGTGCGCGAATTGGCGATGCAAGCGCAGTGCGTGGCGATCGATGAGCAGGGGTCGCCTACGGTGTGGCAGTTGCGCGTCGAGCGCGACATGCTGCGTGCGCCCGCGCAGGTGGACAAGTTGCAGCACGCCCTGGGTGCGCTGCTGCAGGTGCCGGTTCGCATCGAGGTCGAGTCGGGCGTGGCCGAAGATTCACCGGCCCGGCGCGAACAGGCCGAACGCGAACGCGCGCAGCACGAGGCCGAATTGCTGATCGCAAACGATCCCGTGGTGCGTTCGTTGCTGAATGAATTCAAGGGTGCGCGAATCGTGCCCGGGTCGATCAAACCGCATTGAAGTCAACAGGAGTGCCAACATGATGAAGGGTCAACTTGCCGGGCTGATGAAACAGGCCCAGGCGATGCAGGACAACCTCAAGCGCGCGCAGGACGAACTTGCGACGATTGAAGTCGAGGGTCAATCCGGCGCCGGCCTGGTCAAGATCACGATGACCTGCAAACACGATGTCAAGCGCGTCTCGATCGACCCCAGCCTGCTCGGCGACGACAAGGATATGCTCGAAGACCTGGTCGCTGCGGCCTTCAACGACGGCCTGCGGCGCGCCGAGGTGGTCAGTCAGGAAAAGATGGGCAAGCTGACGGCGGGAATGCCATTGCCGCCGGGCTTGAAACTGCCGTTCTGAGCCACTCTCATCCGTGGCGGAGACTTCGCTCGAGGGGCTGATCGAGGCCTTGAAACGTCTGCCAGGCGTGGGCGTCAAGTCGGCGCAACGCATGGCTTTTCACCTGCTGCAGCATGATCGCGACGGCGCACGGCGCATGGCGCTCGCGTTGCAATCGGCCGTTGCCAAGGTGCACCACTGCGAACGCTGCCACACCTTCACCGAGGCCGCGTTGTGCGCGGTATGTTCCGACCCGGCTCGCGACAGGCATCAGCTTTGCGTGGTCGAGACGCCCGCCGACCAGGCGGCGCTCGAGCGCAGCGGCAGCTACCGTGGTCTGTATTTCGTGCTGATGGGGCGGATCAGCCCGCTCGATGGTGTGGGCGCGGGCGACATTGGCGTGCTGCAACTGCTCGAGCGCGCGACACGGTTCTCGAAGACGAGCAGCGCAGGCGCCTCCACGGCCGTGCCGTAGATCGAGTAGTTGGCCCCGGCGTTCGCCGAGTAGCTGTACCCGCCGGAGAACGTGAC
>JANNKS010000445.1:0-1502 GCA_031396425.1 Rhizobacter sp.
CGCTGAACAACAACACCTTTGACGTCTTCATGACGGCTGGCTTTGCTGTGGTCGGCTACATCTTCTACAAGCTGAGCTGCGAATCGGCACCGCTGCTGCTCGGTTTCATCCTCGGCCCGATGATGGAAGAGAACCTGCGGCGCGCCCTGTTGCTGTCGCGCGGCGACTGGACCACCTTCATGTCGCGGCCGCTGTCGGCGGGCTTGCTGATCGCTGTCGCGCTGATGGTCGTGGTGGTGATGTTGCCGGCGGTCAAGAGCAAACGTGAGGTGGCCTTCTCGGACGCCGATTGACGCGGTCCCGGCTGCCCGATGGGTTGCGGGCAGAATCCCCGCATGCTCACGGCCCATCCGCAACGCGAAGCGCTGCACAACGAGGTTCACGCCCGTCCGTACGAACAGCTGACCGCGCCCTTGACGCTTTCGCACCTGGCGCTGCTCACGCCCGATGCGGCGGCGTCGCGCCAGCACCTGCACCGCCTGCTTGAAGCGCGCCACTTGCCGCTTCCCGCATCGAACGCCAGCCACCTGAGCGTTGACCTGGGGGGCGTGCGGCTGCGTTGGGAGCATCACACCGAATTCCAGACCTACACCTTCTGGCGTGCAGCGGCCTGCGGCGCGCAGCGCGCGGACGATACGGCGCTCGCGCAGGTCAGCACCGAGTGGCTGGGCGGATTACCCGGCGAGTGGCTGGTGGGTCTGCACATGCAGGTCACCGACGGTGCCCTGTTCGACGATCAGGCGAGCGAGGCCTGGGCCCGCTTGCTGCTCGACGAGACCAGCCTGGTCGGTGCCGCCGTGGCCGAAGGGCAGGGCCGTGTCTACACCGACTTTCGCCTGCACGCCGACGGCTTTGCGCGCCAGTTGCTCAGTGTGAAGGGCATGAACCCGCGCCGGCTGGGCCGCACCGTGCAGCGCCTGCTCGAGGTCGAGACTTACCGCATGATGGCGCTGCTGGGCCTGCCGGTGGCGCGCCACGTTGCCGCCACCTTGCAGCATGCCGAGCGCGACCTCGCCGCCGTGGCCGAGCAGATTCGCAGCGCCGCGCGCGAGGCCGAGCCTGAACTGCTGCGCCAGCTGACTCAACTCGCTGGTGAAGTGGAAAGCCTCTACGCCAGCACGCATGCGCGCTTTTCTGCCAGTTCGGCCTACTTCGAACTGATTCAGCGCCGCATCAAGGAGTTGCACGAAACACGTCATGCCGGCTTGCAGACCCTGGGCGAGTTCATGGACCGGCGTCTCGGGCCCGCGATGCAGACCTGCGCCTGGGCGGCTCGCCGCCAGCAGGCCCTGAGCGAGCGCATTTCGCGCATCAGCAACCTGCTGCGCACGCGCGTCGAGATCGAGCAGCAGCAGAGCAACCAGGCGCTGCTCGACGCGATGAACCGGCGCCAGCGCGCGCAGATGCTGCTGCAGTCAGCCGTCGAAGGGCTGTCGGTCGCGGCGGTCACGTATTACGGGGCTGGCCTGGTGGGCTATGTGGCCAAGGGCGCAAAGGCCTCC
>JANNKS010000515.1:0-3414 GCA_031396425.1 Rhizobacter sp.
CCCTGGATTCGCGGCACACCGATGATGACGGTGCTGCAGATCGCACTGCTGATCACCACCAGCCAGCTCGCCGCTTACTGGACGCTGTCGCCGCTGCTCACGCTGCTGATCGCCGGCATGACAGCGCGCGCACGCATGTCGCACCACCTGACGGTCGAACCTCTGCTCGGTTCAGCGGGCGCAGCACTCAACGTGCTGCTGTTCATCAGCCTGGGCATGTTGTTCTCGCTCGAAGGCATTGGGCGCGTTTGGCCGTGGGCGCTGGCGATCATCGCCGCACGCCTGGTCGGCACCGCCATTGCCTTGGCTGCCTTGGCGCGGCCCAGCGGGCTGGGCTGGCGTCAGGCCGCCGCCCTGGGCCTGGCGCTGCAGCCGATGAGCAGCCTGGCGGTGCTGATGGCGGCCGACACCTATGGCTGGGCTGGCCAGCTCAGCGGCATCGACACGCGCACGCTGCAGGCGCTGATGGTGGCGACGATGCTGATGCAATTCAGCGGCCCGCTGTGGTCGCAACTCGCACTGCGCCGGATCGCGCGCGAATGCAATGGGCATTGACCGCATGCCGCTGCAGGCCTTCACCACGTCGAAACCGCTCACGCTCGGTGTCGAGCTCGAGCTCCAGTTGCTTAGCACGCACGATTTCGACCTCGCACCGCAGGCCGAAGACCTGCTGCGCGTATTGCAGCACCACAGCGGTGCCTGGGACGTGAAGCCCGAGATCACACGCAGCATGATCGAGATCGGCACGTCCATCCAGCAGCACCATGCGGGCCTGCGCGCCGAGTTGATCGACCTGCGCAATCAGCTGGTGCAGGGCGCGCGCCGCCTCAACCTGGCAATCTCCGGTGGTGGCACCCACCCCTATCAACACTGGCGCGAGCAGCAGATCTACCCGACCGAACGGTTCCACTACATCAGCGAACTCTACGGTTACCTTGCCAAGCAATTCACCGTGTTCGGCCAGCATGTGCATGTCGGCTGCGAAGACGGCGACCAGGCGCTGTGGCTGCTGCACGCGCTGTCGCGCTACGTGCCGCACTTCATTGCGCTGTCCGCATCGTCGCCCTATGTGCAGGGCGGCGACACCGGCTTTGACTCGGCGCGGCTCAATTCCGTGTTCGCGTTTCCGCTCGCCGGCCGTGCACCATTCTGCCTGACCTGGGATGATTTCGGAAAATACTTCGACAAGATGACGAGCACCGGCGTCGTCAAGTCGATGAAAGACTTCTACTGGGACATCCGCCCCAAGCCCGAGTTCGGCACGATCGAGTTGCGCGTGTGCGACACGCCGCTGACGGTGGAGAAGGCCGCAGCGCTCGCGTGCTATCTGCAATGCATCTGCCGTTACCTGCGCGAACAACGACCGTTCGAGCCGAGTGAAGACGACTACCTGGTCTACACCTTCAACCGCTTCCAGGCCTGCCGGTTCGGCCTGGACGGCGAGATCGTCGACCCGCAGACCAAGGAGCGGCGTCGCTTGCGCGACGACATCCTGCACACGCTGGGTTGCGTCGACGAACACGCCCACGATCTGCAGGCCCTCGACGCCAGCCTGCTGATCCGCGAAACCCTGTTCGACGGCAATGGCGCGCGTTGGCTGCGCGACCAACGCAAAGGGGGCAAACCACTCGCCGCCGTGGTGGAAGCGGCAGCGCAGCGTTGGCGCGGCGGCTGAGGCCGCCCCGCCGGGGCCGTGCTACTGCGTCGCCAGAAACCGCTGCACCGCCTCGCGCGATCGCTGCAGCGCCACGGGGTTGCCGCCGACATGCACGCCCTGCCCCGGGTGCACCCCGTTGGGCACGTCGCGGCGCAGCCGCACCGGCGCGTTCGAGTCGAACCCATGAAACGCATCGGCGTAGGTTTCGATCGCCACCGCGCGGCCTGAGGCCCGCGCGGCGAGGCGCTGGCAGGGTTCAGCGGGCGTCCAGTCATCGGCCTGACCCACCAGCAGCAGCAACGCGGCGCCGGCGTCGTAGCCGCGTTTCAGTTCAGCCTCGCAGCCTGGATAAAAGGCAATCGCGAAGGCCGGCTTCACGGCGGCATCGCGCACCGCCGGATGCTTCAGGTTGGTCGCTGCGAGCACGCTGCTGCCGCCGTTCGACCAGCCGAGCAGGCCGATGCGCCCGGGCACCACGTCGGGCCGCTGCGCGAGCCACGCCACGCCGGCGAGCGCGTCGAGACGCCGGTTCGCCATCGTCACGCGGCGCGTGCCGACGCGTTGGGTGCACAACTCGCGTTCGCCGCGCGGCGTGAGCGAGTCCAACACCAGCGCATGAAATCCCTGCCCATTGAGCCAGCTGGCGTAGTCGCGCATGCGCGCGCTGAGCTGACCGGTGGCATTGTTCGGGCCGCCACAGCCGTGCAGCATCAGCACCGCCGGGCCGGGGGCGCGCGGCGCCGCGAACCATTGCCCGATCAGCTGCACCGCTTCGCCGGACGCCGTCTTGTCCAGGCTCGCGAAAGTGACCCATTCTTCGGCCTGCGCGACATGGGACCCCGTCAACAGACCGATCGCAGCGAAGCCATGGCAAAGATGTATCAGCCACCTGATGCGTCGCGCAGCGTTGCGGACCCAGGAGAAGTCGTTTCCCATGCCGCCGGCAAGAATCTAACGAGCCTTGATGCCGTCAGGCGACGGCGTGATGGCTTGCCAGGGCGCCATGTTCAGCGCCTGGGTCGCCGGCGCAGCGGTCAAGGTGGTCACCGCGCCCAGGCCGAACTCCAGGCTGCCGCCGACAGGGCGATAACGCCATTGCATCTGGTTGCGCCAGGCGCCTGAGCGTTCGATGTTGCGCTCGAGCTGCAGCTGCGCACGCGCCCCGCTGGAACCCGCACGCCCCAGCATCTCGACCATCGCCAGGCGCAGCGCCGGGCCGCTGATGCGCTGCGCCCAGACGGTGCAACGCCGGTCCTCAGTGATCACCAACAGCACGCGCCCTTCCGAGCCGGGCGCCGTCAACACCGTGCCGGGCTGGCCTTCGAGCATGTCCTGCGCCGAGCCACTGAAGGCATCGAGCGGCTCGAAGCCCTGGGTCAAGGCCCAGTCGACGGCCGCATCGTTCTGCGCCTCGGTGCGCAGGCACGCCTGCTGGAACACGCCGGCCACGCCCTGCGGTGTCTGCCATGATTTCGGGTCGGGCGGGAACACGGTGCCTTGAGCCTGCACCGGTGCGGCGAACAGCCAGGCGAGCAACAAGGGGACCATCCAGGCCGGCCGCCGAGCCAGTTCGATGACCACAACGCGCCCGGCTTGTGCGCCCGACGGCGTGCGCACCACTGTGGCCATGGTCAAGCGCCTCCAATGCGCGGCGGATTCGGGTGCAGCCGGGCCATCGCGATGGCGTCGACATACACACCGTCGCGCAGCGCATAACCGCGGTGCGTGCCTTCGATCTCGAAACCGAACTTCCTGTA
>JANNKS010000518.1:0-3927 GCA_031396425.1 Rhizobacter sp.
TCGGCGAATTCCTCGGCCGCTCGCACTACAAGGTGTTCCACACCACCGGCACTGTCGGCACGTTGGCGGCAGCAGCGGCGGTGGGCAGTCTGCTGCGGCTGAATGCCGATCAGATGTTGCATGCGCTCGGCTCGGCGGGTACACAATCGGCCGGGCTGTGGGAGTTCCTGCGCGACGGCGCCGACTCGAAACAGCTGCACACCGCGCACGCGGCAGGCGCGGGCTTGACCGCCGCGCACCTGGCGGCGGAAGGCTTCACCGGCGCGCAACGCATCCTCACGGGCGCGACCGGCCTGGCCGTGGGCATGTCCAGCGACGCCGACCCGGCGCGCCTGACCGACCGTCTGGGCACGCGCTGGGCCACCGCCGAGACCTCGTTCAAGTTCCACGCCGCGTGCCGCCACACCCACCCGGCGGCCGACGCGCTGCAGCGCGTGCTGCGTGAGCATCGGCTCGCCGCCGTCGACGTGGCGAAGGTGACGGCGCAGGTGCACCAGGGCGCAATCGACGTGCTGGGGCCGGTGGTGAACCCGCAGACGGTGCACCAGTCGAAGTTCTCGATGGGCACGGTGCTGGCGATGGTGGCACTGCACGGCCGCGCCGGCATGGCCGAGTTCGACGCCCACTATGCCGACCCGGCAGCACGCGCCTTCTGCGACAGGGTGCAGATGACGCTCGACGCGGAAGTCGACGCCGCCTACCCGGCGCGCTGGATCGGCAAGGTGCTGGTCGACACCACCGATGGCCGTCGCCTGGCGGGCCGCGTCGACGAACCCAAGGGCGACCCGGGCAATACGCTGAGCCGCGCGGAGCTCGAAGAAAAGGCGATACGGCTCGCGCTGTACCGGGGCGGGGCCACAGAGCCTGAAATGCGCGCGCTGATCGGCATCGTTTGGGGCCTGGCCGACGCGGCGGTGGTGCCGCAGCTGCTGGGCTGAACCGGCCCGCCCAGTGCGGCGGTGCCGCCGCAGCTGTCAGGCTGAAGCGGCGGCCTGTTCGTGCTGCGCGTCGGCGACCAGCAGGTCGACCAGGTCGCGTGCGAAGCCGGGCAGGGCGTCGAGCTTGCGCACGCAGATGTGCATCGCGCGCAGCGACCAGTCGTCGCTGAGCGGCACGATCTGGATCGCCATCGCCTGCGCATGGCGGCGCGCCGCCGATTCGGGCAGGATGCCCACGCCCACCGTCGCTTCGATCATGCGGCACGCGGCCTCGAAGTTGCCGACCTGGATGCGCAGCCGCAGCGGCCGGTGCAGGCCGTCGCACACCTGGCGCAGGAAGGCGTGAATCGCGCTCGCCTCGTGCAGGCCGATGTGGTCCAGATCCAGCGTCTGCTCGAATGCGACCTGATCGGAATTCGCCAACGCATGGCCGTTCGGTACCACCAGCACCAGCCGGTCGCGGCGGTACGGAATCACCTCCAGGCTTTCGGTGCGCACATGGCCGGCGACGATGCCGATGTCGGTCTGCCCTTCGGTGACGGCGCGCACGATGTCGTGGCTGAGGCGTTCGCGCAGGTCGATGTTCACATCCGGGTGGCTCAGCAGGTAGGCGCGCAGCACCGGCGGCAGGAACTCGCCCAGCGCGGTGGTGTTGGCAAACACACGCAGGTGGCCCTTGATGCCCTTGGCGTATTCCTGCATGTCGCCGCGCAGGTTTTCGATCTGGCCCAGCACCAGCCGCGCGTGGTGCAGGAAGGCCTGGCCCGGCGGCGTGAGCGTGACGCCCTGGCTGGTGCGGTACAGCAGTTTCGCGCCGATGCTCTCTTCCAGGTTCTTGATGCGCGTACTCGCCGCAGGCAGCGAGATGTGCGACGCCTCCGCACCGCGCGTCAGGCTGTTGGACTCGGCGACGCGCACCATCAGGCGCAGGTCGACCAGATCGAAATGCATGGACACGGCAGCGGCTCGCTCTTCGTTGGCAGCCCATCAAGGGCAGCCGATTTTGCACGAACGCGCGCAGTGGCATCATCGCCAGGTTTCACAAGGAGCCCCCCGTGGCGATACCCGTTCCTGCACACTGCGTTCCGCTGACCGACGCGACCGTGATGGAGTTCTACGACTTCCTCTTTGCACCCTGGGTGAAGGGCCTGGGGTTGCGCGAGTTTTCAGTGCAACCCGGGCAGGCGACGGCGCTGCTTCCCCAGAGCGACGCGCTGAAGTTTTCCAGCGGTGCGGTGTGCGGCCAGGTGCTGATGGCCGCGGTCGACACGGTGGCGTCTTTGGCCATGGCAACGACCGATCGGTTGCCCAAGGGAACGGTCTACCAGCACACCCATTTCCTGCGCCCGGCGATGAACGACGACTTTCGCGTTCAGGCCACGGTGCTGCGTTTCGGCAAGTCGTCGGCGTTTGCCGAGGCGCGCGTCACGTTCGCCACGTCGGGCGAGCTGGCGGTGCATGCGAGCCTGGAGTTTGCGTTTTGAGGTGTGGCGGCTTGTGGCGGCTTGTGGCGGCTGAAGGTGGATACCGGCTTTCGCCGGTATGAAGGCGCAATGCGCGCGGCGCGGTGCCTTGCGCCGCGGCTCAGTACGGCCTGCGGCCGATGAAATTGCCAGGCGGGTCGTAGTTGCACGCCACGATCAGCGTGTTGCGGCAGACCGCCTGGCCGCAGCCCAGGTGTGTGGTCTGCCGCCACACCATCTGTGTGTAGTGCCCCGCAGGCTGCCAGTTCGACTCCGTCAGCGCGCCGCCGCGATAGTCCTTCTTCTCGGTTTCCCAGGCCTTCGACGCGTCGACTGCGGTGTAGGCGCCGAACGTGCCCTGGAACAGATTCTCGCCATAGGTGTTCGGGCTGCGGTGTTTCATCGCGCAGCTGGATTGGGCCAGTTGTTCGGCCCACTGCTGCGCGAATGCAGCGATGTCGTTCGACCACTTCAATGGGCCGACGCCGACATCGGCGCGCACCTTGTTGTGGTGCGCGGTGATCGCGGTGATGTCGTGGGTCGACATGCCGCCGGTTCGAACGGGACGGCTTTCGGCGCCACCGGCTGCCGGAACCGGCCTGGGCTCGACGGCGGGCGGTTTTGCCGCCTGCGAAGCGCAGCCGGCGAGGACAAGAAGCGTCGCTGCGGGAATGTTGTGGTGATGTTGCATGCGGATCGTTGAAGTGGGCTGCGCGGCCCGGGCGAGGCTGATCGTATCGACCCCAGCCATGCCGGTTGTTTCATGATGCGTGCGCTGGCCTCAACCCTGCGCTGCCAGCGTGGGGCAGGACGGCCGGGCGGCCGGCCGGCCAGTTGGCGTACGCTCGGGTCTGTTTCGACTCCCCAAGCGCCTGCGCCGACCCGCAAGTGCCACAACCCCATGAACGATTCGACCGCCCCCCTGGCCGCCGGCACGCTGGCGCAGACGCTCGCCGCCGCTTTGGCGCTGCAGCGCCTGGCCTATTTCGCCCACCCGGTTCCGAGCATCGAAGAGCGGCGCACCGACCTGCGCACGCTGCAGCGCTTCGTGCGCGACCACAAGGCGGAACTGTGCGACGCGGTGAGTGCCGATTACGGGCACCGCTCGCGGCACGAGACGCTGCTGGCCGAGATCTTCCCGGTGATCGACGGCGTCGACCACACGCTGAAACACCTGCGCGGCTGGATGAAGCCGCAGCGGCGCGGCGTGGACCTGCGCAATTTCTTCGGCGCGAGCAACCGCGTGATTCCGCAGCCGCTCGGCGTGGTGGGGGTGATCGTGCCGTGGAACTTTCCCATCAATCTGAGCCTGATTCCGCTCACCTGCATCTTCGCCGCCGGCAACCGCGCGATGGTGAAGATGAGCGAAAACTCGCGCCACCTGGCGCGCCTGCTGATCGAAAAGATGCCGGCCTACTTTCCGCCCGAGAAGCTGCAGTTTTTCGACGAGACCGGCGGCGTCGGCGTCGAATTCTCCAGGCTGCCGTTCGACCACCTGCTGTTCACCGGTTCGGGCCAGACCGGCC
>JANNKS010000536.1:0-7882 GCA_031396425.1 Rhizobacter sp.
ATCACGACAGCACCGACATCAACAACCCGGAGCACCGTGACATTTCGGCCATCCGGCTGATCGCCAAAATGCCCACGCTGGTTGCCATGGCCTACAAGTACACGCAGGGCCAGCCCTATATGTACCCGAAAAACTCCTTGAGCTATTCGGGCAACTTTTTGCACATGATGTTTGCCACGCCGTGCGAGGAATACAAGGTCAACCCGGTGCTGGAACGCGCCTTGGACCGTATTTTCATCCTGCATGCAGACCACGAGCAGAACGCCTCGACCTCGACGGTGCGGCTGTGCGGCTCGTCGGGCACTAACCCCTTCGCGGCCATCGCTGCCGGCGTGGCCTGCCTGTGGGGGCCGGCGCACGGTGGCGCCAACGAAGCGGCGTTGAACATGCTCGAGGACATGCAGCGCTCGGGCGGCGTCGAACGCATCGGCGAGTTCATCAAGCAGGTGAAGGACAAGAATTCGAACGTCAAGCTGATGGGCTTCGGGCACCGCGTCTACAAGAACTATGACCCGCGTGCCAAGCTGATGCGCGAGACCTGCCACGAGGTGCTGGCTGCGCTGGGCTTGCACAACGACCCGATACTGAAGCTGGCGATGGCGCTCGAAAAGATTGCCCTCGAGGACGACTATTTCGTGTCACGCAAGCTCTATCCGAACGTCGATTTCTATTCCGGCATCGTGCAGCGGGCGATCGGCATTCCGGTGAGCCTGTTCACTGCGATCTTCGCGCTCGCGCGCACGGTTGGCTGGATCGCGCAGCTCAATGAAATGATCGGCGACCCTGAATACAAGATCGGCAGGCCGCGCCAGTTGTTCAACGGCACCACCGAGCGCCAGGTCAAGCCGCTCGCCCAGCGCCCCTGACGCTCCGCAGCGCGCCTGGGCCTTGGTGGGGCGTGGTTGGGGTGATGCGCGCGACCCCCGCGCCTCTGGGTGAGGGCCTAGAATGTTGGTCCCGCGCCGGACCACGCCATCACCATGCTTCGCACGCTGTACGACAAACTCTGGGATGAACACGTCGTCCACGTGGAAGACGATGGCACGGCGGTTCTGTACATCGACCGGCACCTCGTCCATGAGGTGACCAGTCCGCAGGCCTTCGAAGGCCTGGATCTGGCGTCGCGCAAGGTGTGGCGGCTGTCGGCGAATCTGGCGGTGAGCGACCACAACGTGCCCACCACCGACCGCTCGCGCGGCATCGCCGATCCGATTTCGCGGCTGCAGGTCGATACGCTGGATGCGAATTGCGATCGTCACGGCGTGACGCAGTTCAAGATGAACGACCTTCGCCAGGGCATCGTGCACGTGATCGGCCCGGAACAGGGTGCCACTTTGCCGGGAATGACGGTGGTGTGCGGTGATTCGCACACGTCGACGCATGGTGCATTCGGCGCGCTCGCCCACGGCATCGGCACCAGCGAAGTCGAGCATGTGCTGGCCACGCAGACGTTGCTCGCCCGCAAGGCAAAGAACATGCTGGTGCGCGTCGAAGGCGTGCTTGCCAAGGGCTGCAGCGCGAAAGACATCGTGCTGGCCGTGATCGGCCAGGTGGGCACGGCGGGCGGCACCGGCTTCACGATCGAATTCGCCGGCCGGGCCATTCGCGCGCTCAGCATGGAAGGGCGCATGACGGTGTGCAACATGGCCATCGAGGCCGGCGCGCGCGCTGGCCTGGTGGCGGTGGACGACACCACGATCGCCTACGTGAAAGGCCGGCCGTTCTCGCCCACGGGTGCCGAATGGGACATGGCGGTGGCATATTGGAAGACTCTGCAAACCGACCCGGGCGCAGCCTGGGACAGGGTCGTCGAGCTCGATGCGGCCCAGGTGCGCCCACAGGTGACCTGGGGCACCTCGCCGGAGATGGTGGTGTCGATCGAAGACCGAGTGCCCGATCCCGAGCGCGAAAAGGACGCCGGCAAACGAGAGGCCATCGAACGCGCGTTGACTTACATGGCGCTCACGCCCAACAAGCTCATCAGCGACATTCGCATCGACAAGGTGTTCATTGGTTCATGCACGAACTCGCGCATTGAAGACCTGCGTGAAGCCGCTGCGGTGGTTCGGCGTCTCGGCGGCAAGGTGGCAACGAACGTCAAGCTGGCCATGGTGGTGCCAGGTTCCGGCCTGGTGAAGCAGCAGGCCGAACGCGAAGGCCTGGACAAGCTGTTCATCGCCGCCGGTTTCGAGTGGCGCGAACCCGGCTGTTCGATGTGCCTGGCGATGAACGCCGATCGACTCGAGCCTGGCGAACGGTGCGCATCGACCTCGAACCGCAATTTCGAAGGGCGGCAAGGCGCGGGCGGGAGAACCCACCTGGTCAGCCCGGCAATGGCGGCGGCGGCGGCCCTCGAAGGCCACTTCGTCGACGTTCGGCGCATCGCCTGACGGCGCCAGTTCCTCGGCAACCTGTCCTCTCCTTTCAACGATTCCTTCAGCATGCAGCCGTTCCGCATTCACAAGGGCCGGGTCGCGCCAATCGACCGGGAGAACGTCGACACCGACGCGATCATTCCCAAGCAGTTCCTCAAATCGATCAAGAAGTCGGGTTTCGGGCCGAACCTGTTCGACGCGTGGCGCTATCTTGACGCGGGTTTCCCGGGGCAGGACCCGGCGTCGCGCCGGCCCAACCCTGATTTCATCTTGAACCAGGTGCGTTACCAGGGTGCCTCGGTGTTGCTGGGGCGGCGCAATTTCGGTTGTGGCTCGTCGCGTGAGCATGCGCCATGGGCGATCGAACAATACGGTTTCCGAGCCCTCATCGCGCCGAGTTTTGCCGATATCTTTTTCAACAACTGCTTCAAGAACGGCGTGCTGCCGATACAGCTCTCGGAGTTCGAAGTGAGCCGGCTGTTCGACGAAGTGGCGGCCTTCGTGGGCTACGAGTTGACGATCGATCTGGAACGGCAGCTGATCCTCAAGCCCGATGGCACAAGCCTCGCCTTTGAGGTGCAGCCGTTTCGGAAATTCTGCCTGCTCGGTGGCTACGACGATATCGCGCTGACGCTGCGCCACGCCGACAAGATCCGCAGTTTCGAGGCCGAGCGGCTGCTCAAGAGGCCGTGGCTGACGCGTCGAATATGAGGCCCGGGCCTGCATGCGCAGCACCCGCCTGTATGCCTACCTGTCGCGCCATTGGTTGTTGGCCTGGGGCTTGATGGGGGTGAGTTTCGTGCTTTTCGGCCTGCTCACGCTGAACCTGTTGCAGTTGTTCAATGCCAATCTGAACTTTCTGGCGGCGAATGGCGTCGATGCGATTCGCGACGGGGCCTTGCTGCAATTGTTTGAACTGCTGGCGACAGGCTACCTTGCAGTCGGCTGTTATGTTGCCTTCAAGTTCTGCGAGAAGGTCCTTGTCGAGCGCCTCGCGCTCAAACCGAATCAGGAGAATCTCCCTTGAAGATTGCCGTGTTGCCGGGTGACGGTATCGGTACCGAGATCGTGGCGCAGGCCTTGCGTGTGCTGCAATGCCTGGACCTGAAGTTCGAAACCGAACAGGCACTGGTGGGCGGTGCGGCCTATGAAGCGCAGGGCCATCCATTGCCGCCCGCCACGCTGGCGCTGGCCCAGGCAGCCGATGCGGTTCTGTTCGGTGCGGTGGGCGACTGGAAGTACGACAAGCTCGAACGTTCATTGCGCCCCGAGCAGGCCATTCTTGGGCTTCGCAAGCACCTGGGCCTGTTCGCCAATTTTCGCCCGGCGATCTGCTACGAACAGCTCACGCACGCGTCCAGCCTCAAGCCCGAGCTCGTTGCCGGCCTGGACATCCTCATCATCCGTGAACTGACCGGTGACATCTATTTCGGCCAGCCGCGCGGGCGCCGCAAGGCCCCTGACGGTGCATTTGCCGGCGCCGACGAGGCGTTCGACACGATGCGCTATTCGCGCCCGGAGATCGAACGAATCGCCCATGTGGCGTTCCAGGCGGCGCGCAAACGCGGCCGCAAACTCACCAGCGTGGACAAGGCCAACGTACTCGAGACATTTCAGTTCTGGAAGGACGTGGTGAGCGAGGTGCACTCCCAGTACCCCGACGTGGCGCTCGAACACATGTACGTCGACAACGCGGCGATGCAACTGGTCAAGGCGCCGAAGAATTTCGACGTCATCGTCACCGGCAACATGTTCGGTGACATCCTGTCCGACGAAGCGGCGATGCTGGCGGGCTCGATCGGCATGCTGCCGTCGGCCTCGCAGGCCGCTTCGGGCAAGGGGTTATACGAGCCCAGCCATGGCAGCGCACCCGACATCGCCGGCAAGGATTTGGCCAATCCGCTGGCTACAATCCTGTCCGCCGCCATGATGCTCAGATATTCCCTCAACCAGGTGCAAGCCGCCGACCGTATCGAATCGGCGGTTCGGCAGGTGCTCGCCTCGGGTTTGCGTACCGCTGACATCTGGTCGGCCGGCACAACGCAGGTGGGTACCCGGGCGATGGGGGACGCGGTGGTCGCGGCCCTGGTTGGGCAAGGTGATTCTGGTGGCATCAAAGCCGCCGGCATCAAAACCATCTCCACGAAGGGCTAGTCAAGCTCCGGTTCGTTTCGCCCCTCCCTGACGGCGTTGCGAGCCGGGGGAGCGAGAGGTGTGAACACTTTCAACAAAGGGGCATGCAAATGAATCTCACGGGATTGGTCGGGTGGCGAGGAATGGTCGGCTCGGTGCTGATCGACCGGATGCAGGCAGAAGGCGACTTCGGCCTCATCGAGCCAGTTTTCTTCAGCACCAGCAATGTCGGCGGCGTCGCACCGGCGCAAGCGAAAACCGAGCGCAAGCTGCTCGATGCCTTCGACATCGCGGCATTGAAGCGTTGCGACATCATCATCACCGCGCAGGGCGGTGACTACACGACGGAGGTTTTTCCCAAGTTGCGCGCCGCAGGCTGGAAGGGTCACTGGATCGACGCCGCCTCGACCTTGCGCATGAAAAGCGACGCGGTGATCATCCTCGACCCGGTCAATCTGCCCGTCATCCAGAAAGCTCTGGCCAAGGGGGGGCTGAACTGGATCGGTGGCAACTGCACGGTGAGCTGCATGCTGATGGGCGTGGGCGCGCTGTTCAAGGCGGGCTGGGTGGAGTGGATGAACACCATGACCTACCAGGCCGCATCGGGCGGCGGTGCAGCGCACATGCGCGAGCTGCTGACCCAATTCGGCTCGCTGAACGCCTCGGCCAGGGCTCTGCTCGATGATCCGAAAAGCGCGATCCTCGACATCGATCGGCGAATTGTGGATGCGCAGCGCTCGCTGACTGCGCATCAAACCGAGAACTTCGGCGTTCCGTTGGCGGGCAGCCTGATTCCGTGGATTGACAAAGACCTGGGCAACGGCGTCAGCCGTGAGGAATGGAAGGGCGCCGCCGAAACCAACAAGATTCTCGGCCAGGGCGAGGGGTTTGGTACCCTCGGCGTCCCCGTGGACGGTTTTTGCGTGCGCGTTGGCGCGATGCGTTGCCACAGCCAGGCCTTGCTGTTCAAACTCAAGAAAGACGTGCCACTGGCCGATATCGAAGCGGCGATTCGGAACGACAACGAATGGGTCAAGGTGGTGGCCAATACCAAGGAAGCGACGAGTCGAGAACTCACGCCCGTGGCGGTCAGCGGCACCATGACCATTCCGGTGGGCCGCTTGCGCAAGATGGCGATGGGCCCGGAGTATCTTGGCGCATTCACGATCGGCGACCAGTTGTTGTGGGGCGCCGCCGAGCCCCTGCGAAGGATGCTGCGAATACTGGTGAAGCGATGAGCGTTACTGCCTGACTGCGGCGGGCCGAACTCGTTGCTGCTCTGCAACATGAAGAAACCGCGGAAACGCCAGAAACGTGAAACTCGTTGAATATCAGCCGTTGCTTGAGCTTGTCATCGTATCTTCTTGATGTTATTGTGATTTCCGTTTTTGCCCCGGGTGAGCGCCACAATCGCGTCAATGAAACTGCTGACCTTCGCAGGTTCACTTCAACACCTGCATGATCAATTTTGGGAGACGCCTTGAAAAGTAGCACGGTATTCGCTGGGCGCTTCGTCCTCACCAGTGTGGCAGCCGCCGCGATGTGGATGTCGGTGCCCGAAGCATGGGCGCTCGGTTTGGGGCGCCTGGCGGTCCAATCGGCATTGGGTGAGACGCTGCAAGCTGAAATCGATGTGACGAGCCTGAGCGCCGAAGAAGCGTCCAATTTGCGGGTTCGCATCGCTTCGCCGGAGGCCTATCGCGCCGCCGGTGTCGACTACAACGCAGTGTTGCCGGGTACGGCAGCGTCGCTGCAACGCCGTGCTGACGGCCGGCCCTTCCTCAAGTTGACCAGCGACCGGCCGGTTCAGGAGCCGTTTGTCGACGTCATCCTCGAACTGTCCTGGTCCACCGGACGCCTGGTGCGCGAATACACCTTGCTGCTCGATCCTCCCACGGCCCTGGCCAAGGCGCCGGCCGCGCCGCCCCCGGCAGCGGCCACCACCTCACCGATCGTCTCTGCTCCGCCTGCGCCAAGCACCGCATTGCCGCCCACCGCGGCAGCACCGGTGCCGGCGCCGGTCGCGGCGGAGCGCGCTCCTGCCCCACCCAAAGCGATTGCCAGCGAAGCGGCGCCGTCGCGATCGACACCGGGCGACACGGCGGATGAGTACCGGGTGAAACGGGGCGATACGCTGTCGGCGATCGCGTCGCGCACTCAGCGCTCAGGGGTTTCGCTCGACCAGATGCTGGTATCGCTGTATCGCAGCAATCCGCAGGCCTTCATCGCGGAGAACATGAATCGGCTCAAGTCCGGCGTGGTCCTGGCGTTGCCGAGTGCCGATTCGGCCAAGGACGTGTCGACTTCCGAAGCACGCCAGTTGATTCAGGCCCAAAGCGCGGACTTCGGTGCTTACCGCCAGCGTCTTGCTGCCGCCGTTCCGAATGCCAAGACCGAATCGTCGTCTCGGCAGGCGAGTGGCAAGGTTCAAGCGTCGGTCGATGACGGAAAACGTGCGGCCGCGCCGACACCCGACAAGCTGACCCTCAGCAAGGGCGCTGTAGCCGGAAAGACACCGACACCAGCCCTGGAAGAAAAGATCTCGAAGGAACGCGAGAAGAAGGACGCCGACACACGCGTTGCCGAACTGTCGAAGAACGTCGAGGAACTGAAGAAACTTTCCGGCGCTGCCGCGACGGGCACAGCTGCAAAGCCTGCGGCGACGCCAGCGCCCGCCGTGACCATTCCGACGCCACCGATCAGCAAGCCGGCGACCCCGCCGCCGCCGCCTCCTGCGCCGGCACCGCCGCCACCACCGCCGCCACCACCGCCACCGCCACCACCGCCGCCTCCTCCTCCTCCTCCTCCTGCACCGGCGCCTGCACCACAAGCAGCCGCTCCGGCGCCGACACCCACGCCGGTGATCCAGCCGTCGGCAGCGTCGGCAGTTGTGACCGCTGCGGCACCGGCACCGAAGCCGGCCGCCAGTGCGGCGCCGCCGCAGCCGCCGACCCCTGTGGCAGCGACGGGCGAGTCGCCCGGCGTGATCGAATCGTTGATGGACGACAACCCCTGGGCACTCGCCGGCGGCGCGGGTCTGGTGGCGCTGCTCGCAGGGTTCGGTATCTATCGCCTGACCAAACGCGGCAAGAAGGACAACCGCGAAACTTCGTTCCTCGAAAGCCGTCTGCAGCCCGATTCATTCTTTGGTGCCAGCGGTGGGCAGCGCATCGACACGCGCGAGGCCGGTGCGGCCTCGTCGTCGATGAGCTATTCGTTGAGCCAGCTCGACGCCATTGGTGATGTGGACACGTTCGCCGAGGCCGATGTCTTCCTGGCCTATGGACGTGACTTGCAGTCCGAGGAGATCCTCATGGAGGCGATGCGCAGCAACCCCGATCGCCTCGCCATTCGCACCAAGATGCTCGAGGTTT
>JANNKS010000585.1:0-11840 GCA_031396425.1 Rhizobacter sp.
GACGCGACGCCTGCACACGCTGGTGCACGACTGCGAGCAACTGGCCTGGGTGGCAGACTTCAGTTTTCTCTACCACCGCAAGCGCCACCTGTTCCACATCGGCTACCGGGTTGCCGAACAGGAACTCGACGCCGGCTTCTACGACCTGCTGGCGTCCGAATCGCGCCTGACCAGCCTGCTCGCGATCGCCAAGGGCGCCGTGCCGGTGAGCCACTGGGCGTCGCTCGGGCGACTGTTCTACGCCGTCGGCGCACAGGCGGGCTTGCGCTCCTGGTCGGGCTCGATGTTCGAGTACCTGATGCCCACGCTGGTGCTTGCAGAGCCGCAGGGCAGCGTGTTGCGCGACGCCTGCCATGCAGCATTGCGCGAGCAAATCAGCTATGCCCACGCCCAGGGCGCGCCGTGGGGCATCTCGGAGTCGGCCTATGCCGGCAGCGACCACACCCTGGCCTACCAGTACGCGCCGCAGGGGGTGCCCCGACTGGCGCTGCGCCGCACCTCGCCCGACGAGTTGGTGATCGCACCCTATGCCACCGCTTTGGCGGCGCAGATTGCACCGCACTGCGCGTCGGCCAACTTCCTGGCGCTGGAAGGGTTGGCGGCTCGTGGACGCTACGGATTCATCGAAGCGCTCGACTTCACGCCGGCGCGGCAGGCCGGCACCGAACGGTTCACGCCGGTCGTGACCTTCATGGCCCACCACCAGGGCATGACGATCGTGGCGCTGGCCAACGTGCTGCTCGGCGGACCGGCACAGCGCTGGGGCATGGCGAATGCGCACATCGAGGCGGTGACGTCGCTGCTGCACGAGCGCGCGCCGCGCGAGGTCTCGCTTCTCTACGCGCCGCCGTCGGGCCCGCCGCCGCAGGCCTTGCAGCGGCGCGCACCGGGCCTGCTGCGCGAAGTGCTGCCGGGCGCCGCGGCGCTGGAGCCCACGCATGTGTTGTCGAATGGCCGTTACAGCGTCTCGCTGCGCGCCAACGGCGCCGGATGGAGCCGCTGGGGCGCCACCGGCATCACGCGCACGCGCGACGATGCGCTGCGCGATGCCGACGGCAGTTTCTTCTATCTGCGCTGGGACCAGCAGCCGCGCCCGGTTTCGATCACGCAGCACCCGGCGCCCGACCCGGCGGCTCACTACCGCAGCGTTTTCCACGCCGACCGGGTGTGCTTTGACGCCGCCTGGCCGCTGCTGCAGGCGCACACCACGGTGTGGGTCAGCCCGGAGGACGACGTGGAGTTCCGCCAGATCGAGTTGCGCAATCTGAGCGACCGCACGATCGACATCGAGCTGATCTCGGCGTTCGAAGTGACGCTGGCCGATCCGCGTGCCGATGAAGCGCACCCGGCGTTCTCGAACCTGTTCGTTCGCGCCGAATGGAACGCGGTGCACCAGGCGCTGATCTTCGAGCGCAAGCCACGCCTGCCCACCGAACAGGGCGTGCAGGCGGTGCATTTCCTGGCCGACACCGACCCGCAGCTGGTGAGCCTGGGCGTGTGCACTGATCGGCAGCGCTGGTTGGGGCGCAACCGCAGCGCAAGCCAGCCGCTCGCCGCCTTCGACCCCTTGCCCGCCGCACCGCAGGATCCGCGCGCCGGCGCGCCGCAAGCGCCTGCAGGGGCGCTCGACACCGGCCTGGACCCGGTGTGCGCATTGGCCGTGCGGCTGCACATCGCACCCAACGCGAAAGCCCAGTTGACGTTCGCGACAGCGGTGTCCGACAACGGCGGCACGCTGAGCGCGGTGATCGACAAGTACCGGCAGGCCAGCCATGTGCAACGCGCCTCGTTGATGTCGGCCACCTTGACCGGCATTCGCTTGCGCGCGCTGCGCATCAGTGCCGAGAACTTCGCCCTGATCCAGACGCTGACCACGGCGCTGGTGCTGAGCCTGACGCGGCCGCAACCCAAGACGTCGCGTTCGGCAGGCGCCGCACCCGGAGCCAGTGATCGAAGATTGCTGTGGCGCTTCGGCATCTCGGGCGACCGTCCCATCATCCTGGTGTCGGCCGGTGTGATGCAGGGGGTGGGACTGTTGCGCGCGCTCGCGCAGGGGCTGAGCCTGTGGTCCTGGGGCGGCGTCGCCTGCGACCTGGTGGTGGTCAACACCGAGCCGGTCTCGTACCAGATGGCGCTGCACCGCGAGCTCAGCGCGATGCGCGAGCGCCACGCCGCCGACAGCGCGGCACGTGTCAGCCCGGCGACGACCGGATTCCAGGTGCTGCGCATCGAAGACCTCTCGCCCGAGGAGATGCGCACATTGCAGGCGCACGCCCGGATCCGCCTGCACGCCGACGGACGACCGCTGTTGTACCACCTGGACGAGTGGACTGCCTTGCATGAGCAGGCGTTCGAGCAGCGCTACGCGACGTCGACCTGCGCCGTCGCCTCAGCGGCTGGCGCGCCGGCGGCATTGCCCGCGCCGGTCGGGGAATTCGATGCCGGCTCGGGCGAATTCCGGTTCGATGTCAACGCGCATGCGCGCCCCGCCCGGCCCTGGATCAACGTGCTGGCCAATCCGGCCTTCGGGGCGCAGTTGTCGGAAGCAGGAGGCGGCTACACCTGGGCGCTGAACAGCCGGCTGAACCAGCTCACCGCCTGGTCGAATGACCCGGTGGCCGACCCGCAGAGCGAATGGTTCCTGCTGCAGGACCGCAAGACGCTGCAGGCATGGAGCGTTGCGCCGTCGGCCTGGGGTGCGAGCGACGACGTGCGCGTGAAGTACCGGGTGTCGCACGGGCAGGGCTACAGCGCCATCCGCCACCGCCGCGGCGACCTGGACGTCACCGTGTCCTGGTGCGTCGACGCGCAGACCTCGGTCAAGCAGGTGCGCCTGCGGCTCGTCAACTGCGGCGACCGAACGCTGCGTCTGCGTGTGGTCGGCATCGTCGAATGGATGATGGGCGGGAGCCGGGCCGACCGCAGCACGGTGCACACGGCCCTGTTTCGACAGCGGCTGCCCTCAGTCACCTCTGTGGGCGTCGAGCCCGACGACATGCCGGACCGCAAACTCACGGCGCTGTTGTGCACTCAGAACGAACGCTCGGGCGGGTTTGGCGACGGCACGGCGTTCCTGGGGCTGGCAGGTCTGGCCGATGAACTCGAAGACTGGACCTGCGACCGCCGCGAGTGTTTCGATGCGCGCGGCCGCCTGGTGCTGCCCGATCACTTCGGCGAGCAGCAGGGCGCCGGGTTCGACCCTTGCGCGGCACTGTCCAGTGACCTGAGGCTGGAGGCCGGGGAAACGGGGGAGCGTGTGTTCCTGCTCGGCTACGCCGAGACGCCCGACGCTGCGCGTCAGCTGGCCACGCTGGCAGCGACGATGCCCGCGGTCAAACGCATCGAACAGGTGCGCAGCAGCTGGGACCGACTGCTCGGCGCGACCAAGGTGAAGACCCCCGACCCCTTGTTCGACGCGATGGTGAACCGCTGGCTGCTGTACCAGACGGTGGCGTGCCGCCTGTGGGCGAAGGCGGGGTTCTACCAGGCCGGCGGCGCGACCGGATTTCGCGATCAGTTGCAGGACACGATGGCACTCGCCTGGGCCGCCCCGGAAATGCTGCGCGAGCAAATCGTGTTGTGCGCGTCGCGCCAGTTCGCCGAGGGCGACGTGCAGCACTGGTGGCACGCGCCCACCGGGGCGGGTGTGCGCACCCATTTTTCCGACGACCTGCTGTGGCTGGTGCACGCCTGCGTGCACTACCTGCGTGCGACCGGCGACGCGGCGTTGCTCGATCAAAGCGTGCCGTTCATCGAGGGGGAGCAGATTCCCGAAGGCGCCGAAGACGCGTACTACACGCCGACCGTCAGCACCCAGCACGCGTCGGTGTACGAGCATGCGGCGCGCAGCATCGATCGCAGCCTGCGCGTGGGCGAGCACGGCCTGCCGCTGATGGGCAGCGGCGACTGGAACGACGGCATGAACCGGGTCGGCCATGAAGGGCGTGGCGAATCGGTGTGGCTGGCCTGGTTCCTCTGCCAGCTGGTGGCCGACTTCGCGCCGCAAGCGCATGCGCGCGGCGACGCTGCACGCGCGCTGCGCTGGGAGACTGCCGCCAACGGATGGCGTGTCGCGCTGAACGGCCCGGCCTGGGATGGGCAGTGGTTCAAGCGCGCCTTTTTCGATGACGGACAGGCGCTGGGTTCACATGCCAATGCCGAGGCACGCATCGACCTGATCGCGCAGGCCTGGGGTGTGCTTTCGAAGGTGGCGCCACCGCACCTGCAGCGCATCGCGCTGGCGGCGGTGGAGGAGCACCTGGTGGATCGCGACAGCGGACTGATCAAGCTGCTCGATCCGCCGCTCGCGCACGCCAGCCCGAGCGCAGGGTACATCCAGGCCTATCCACCGGGGGTGCGCGAAAACGGCGGCCAGTACTCGCACGCCGGCGTGTGGGCGTTGATGGCCCAGGCCCAGCTCGCGGGCGCCAGAAGCGGCGCGGACGCGCATTCGGCGGGTGACACCGCCTACCGATACTTCACCTACCTGAGCCCGGCGCACCGCGCCCGCCACCCGTCACGTGGTGCCGCGTACGGCATCGAGCCCTACGTGATGGCAGGAGACGTCTACACCCAGCCGCCCTATGTGGGGCGTGGTGGCTGGAGCTGGTACACCGGTGCTGCGGCCTGGTTGCACCGTGCCGCGATCGAATCGATGTTTGGCCTGCGCCAAGGCGCACAGGACCTGTCTTTCTCACCCTGCCTGCCGTCGCACTGGCAACGCGCCGAACTGATGCTCAAGCGCGATGGCCGCACGATGCATTTCATTCTGGTCCGCGCCGCGACCCAGACTGCGCTCGACGTCGCCGCGGCACCGCCCGGTGCGCAGATGCTGCAGCCGGGCCAGGCGCTGCATTGGCCTGATCTGGCGCTGGATTCCTGCTTTGTCATTCCGCTGCTCGAACCACCCCAAGCGGCGCCGCCGGTATTGCGTTCCCTGGCCACTGCCGCTCCGTGAGCGCGGCGCAGGGCAGTGCGGTGCGGGACGCGACGAAGGCGGCGTTGTCCTACATCTGCAGGCGCCTGGTGCTGATGGCTGCGCGCCCCTTGCACTCCTAAAGTCCATGCATCGCTTGGTGCGCCATCGCACCGAAGCAGCGTCAGCAACCCGGGAACCCAGTCATGGCCGCCATCAAAGAATCCAGCGTCAAACCGCGTCCACTCGCCGACTACAAACCGATGGTGCTCGATCAGGTGGCCATCGACGCGGCCAGGCACAGCCTGGGCGAGGGCGCCGTGAACCCGAGCTATGGGCCATGGCGCAAGGACATCATCAAGCTGCTGAACGACTCGCTGGCCACCGAACTGGTGTGCGTGCTGCGCTACAAGCGCCACCATTTCACCGCCGACGGGCTGGCCTCGCCGAAGATCGCCGAAGAGTTTCTGGTGCATGCCAACGAGGAATCGGCGCATGCCGACCGGCTCGCCCAGCGCATCGTCCAGCTCGGTGGGCAACCCGATTTTTCACCCGACTCGCTGAGCCAGCGCAGCCACGCCGCGTACGACGATTCGGCCGACCTGAAGGCCATGATCAAGGCGAACCTGATCGCCGAGCGCGTCGCGATCGAAAGCTACAGCCAGATCATCGCTCTGATCGGCGACAAGGATTCGACCACCCGGCGCCTGCTCGAGGACATCCTGGGCGATGAACAGGAGCACGCCGACGAGCTGAAGGACTGGCTTGCCGACTGACGCCGTCCGCCTGATTTCGACCCCTGGGTGGTGGGGCTCAACACCACCCGACGATTCCAAACAGTAGTCAACTTTCACTGGAGATTCAACATGACCATCCGTACCACTCTTGCCGCCGCAGTTGCTGCCGTTGTCCTTCTTGCCGCTTCGGGTTGCGCCGTCACGCGCGGCCAGGAATCGGTTGGCGCGTACGTCGACGACACCGCCATCACGACCGCCGTCAAGGGCCGCTATGTCGGCAACGCCGACGTTGACGCAACCAGCATCAGCGTCGAGACGCTCAACGGCACCGTGATGTTGTCGGGCTTTGCCAAGAACGCCACCGAAAAGGCCAGCGCCGAAACGATCGCCTGGAAGGTCAATGGCGTGAAGGCCGTGAAGAACGAGATCGCGATCCGTCCGTAAGGATGGTTCCAGGCTCGCGACGCTGCTGGCACAACAGGCCTCCTCGGAGGCCTGTTCGTCATGTGGACGAAAGTTGTTGGCTGGATGCTGGATCTGGTGGCCAGGGGCGGAATCGAACCACCGACACGCGGATTTTCAATCCGCTGCTCTACCAACTGAGCTACCTGGCCGTGAGCCGAAGATTGTAGCCGAGCCGCTCGATCCGCCCGGCGCTTCCGGGCGTCGTGCGAGCCCGACCTACAGCGCAGTGCTGCGCTTGTTGCGCGTCAGGTCGACGCCGAGTTGCTTGAGCTTGCGGTACAGGTGGGTGCGTTCGAGGCCCGTTTTTTCGGCTACGCGCGTCATGCTGCCGTTTTCCTGCGCCAGGTGAAATTCGAAGTAGCTCTTCTCGAACGCGTCGCGTGCCTCGCGCAAAGGGCGATCGAGGTCGAAGCTCTGCTCGGATTGCGGTCCCAGCATCAGCGGCACGCTGGGCAACAACGCCACGCCGGCCATCGCGGCTTCGGCGCTCAGGCCCTGGTCGGCATGCACGCTGTGCTCGGGCGGTGCCGCTCGCGCGCCCGGGCGGGCGAGGCCCTGTTCGACGGCACGCAGCAGTTTTTGCAGCGTGACCGGTTTTTCAAGAAACGCCATCGCGCCGAACTTGGTGGCCTCGACGGCGGTATCGATGGTGCCGTGGCCGCTCATCATGATGACCGGCATCGTCAGCAGCGCCGCAGAACCCCATTCCTTGAGCAGCGTGATGCCGTCCACGTCGGGCATCCAGATATCGAGCAGCACCAGGTCGGGCCGCATGCGCAGGCGGCATGCGCGCGCTTCGGCGGCGTTCTCCGCCATTTCGACGGTGTGACCTTCATCGGTGAGGATCTCCGACAGCAGGGCACGGATGCCCAGTTCGTCGTCAACAACAAGTATCGTGGCCATGGATGCTCAATGCGCCCGGGCAGCAGCGGTTGCCGCTGTGACCGGAGGGTCGCTGCCCAGCGCGAGTTTGGAAAATGATAGCGAAACTTGTGCACCGTGCACCCGGTGCGCGTCGGGCGAGGGCTCCATGCCTTGGCCCAGGTTCGCGATGCGAACCCGCGCACCGTGTTCATCGGCGATCTTCTTCACCACGGCCAATCCGAGGCCCGTGCCCTTGCTCTTGGTGGTCACGTAGGGTTCGAAGGCACGCTTGAGAACCTTCTCCGCAAAACCCGGCCCATTGTCGACCACCTGCAGCCGCACCGCACGAGGCTCGCCACGTTCGTTGCGCGAAGTCTCGGTATTCACGCGCACGCGACCATCGCTGCGATCGGCGACGGCGTCAAGCGCGTTTTGTACCAAGTTGTGAATGACCTGGCGCAGCTGCGTGCCATCACCCAGGATGGCGGGAAGCGCCTCGTCGAGATCGGCGTGCAGCCGGCCGGCTTCCTGTGCCGTCGCATAGAGGGCCAGCACTTCGGCGACCAGGGCGTTCAGGTCGAGCGGCACGAGTTCGGCGGCAGGCAGCCGCGCATAGTCGCGAAATTCATTGACCAGGGTCTTCATGGCCTGGACCTGGTTGACGATCGTGCTGACCGAACGGTGCAACATGGTCTGGTCGGCACCGCTGAGCTTGGACTCCAGCTTGTGCTGCAGTCGTTCGGCGGACAGCTGGATTGGCGTGAGCGGATTCTTGATTTCGTGCGCCAGCCGGCGCGCCACCTCGCTCCACGCCAGACTGCGCTGCGCCGACACCACGTCGGTGATGTCGTCGAACACCAGCAGCCGCGCACCCAACGGCATCAGTGCACCGCGCACGAGCAAGGTCACGCGGTTGCGCTCGCCCCCTTCGGGATTGGGCATGTCGAGCTCGAAGGAATCCTGCCAATGCGTGCGTTCGCCGGCTTCGGGGCTGCTGGTGTGCAGCTCGAAGCGCTGCGCCACCGCCTGCCCGAAAACGTCCAGGCCCGGCACGTCCTCGAGCCGATGGCGCCGATAGGCCGACAGCGGCAGTTGCAGGATGCGGGCTGCCCCGGGGTTGACGTTGTCGATGCGGCCCTTGCTGTCGAACACGATCACGCCGGTGGTGAGGTTGTCCAGAATGGTCTGCAGTTCGGCGCGCGCACCTTCGACCTGAACCACGCTGCGCTGCACCAGGCTGCGCGCGTCGGAGAGCTGTTGCGTCATGTCGGCGAACGAACGGGTCAGGCCGCCGAGCTCGTCGCGCGACGCGAACACCGGTTTCACACCCAGGTCACCCTGGGCGACCTGGCGCACGCCTTCGGCCAGCAGCAGCAGCGGGCGTGCCAGCTGGTTGCCCAGCAGCGCAGCCAACAGCACGGCCGCGAACACCGCCAGCACGAGGGCGAGCGTGAGCGTGCCGATGTACATGCGTCTGAGCCCGTCGCGCGCCAGCGCGCGCTGCTGGTATTCGCGATACGCCGACTGCACCGCAAGGGCATTCGAGGCGAGTGCGGGCGGAAGCAGCTGGGTGACCATCAGGAATCGCTCCTGCTCGCCGAGCGCGAACTCCCGGCTCGGGACCAGGGCCAGCGCGCGCACTCTTGCACTGCCGGCCGCGACCGGGTTGTCTTCGTCAAGGCCTTCGAGCTGGCTCGCAACGCGGGCCAGGCGGGCCTGGCGCAACATCGTCTGCGACGGGCGGTCGGGCATCAGCGCCGTCGACAGGCCGCCCGTGGCGAACAGCGCCTGCCCAGCCGGGCCCAGAATGGCCACGTCTTGCGCCTCGAGTTGTTCGCGCAAGCGCTCCAGCGCCAGCGGCCTCAAGTTGGACCCGGTTTCGCCCAGCCGCTCTGCGGCGACCCGGGTCCGCTCACCGAGTTCCCGGACACGCGCGTCGAGGGTGCCGCGACCCAGGTTCAACCCGGCGTCCAGCGCGCTCTCGACCTTCAGGTCGAACCAGCTCTCGATGCTGCGCGAAACGAACTGAAAACTCACCGCGTAGATCAGCAGGCCGGGGATCACGCCGACCATGGCGAAGATCGCGGCCAGCTTGACCAGCAGGCGGCTGCCGAACTTGCGTCGCCGCAGGCGAATCAGCAGGCGCACCGAGGCGATCGTGATCACCAGGGCGAGCAGGCCGGCGACCGTCACGTTGACCCAGAACAGCCACAGGTAGTGGCGCTCGTACAGGGCGGGCGAATTGGTGGCGAACGACAGCAGGAACGCCAGCACGAGCGCTGCGCCCGTCACCGCGACGAGGGAAACGATCCAGGCCCAACGAGACGCTTTGGTCATGATCGGTGCGCCAACGCTTCTGCTCCTCAATAGAACGGTTGCGTGCGCTCGATGGCGAGGGTCCAGTCGGCTTGGCCGCCGATGCCGATCTGCATCGGGCGTGGCAGCTGACTGGTGTCGAGACGAAAACTGAACTCGAGGTAGTGGCGACTGCCTTCTTCGATCTGGCCGGGATCGGCAATACGCCACCGTACACTGCGCCGCACCGCGGCCAGCGCCTCGGTACGGCTCGGGTAGGTCTGGCTCAGGCCGCCGAAGCTGACGCGATAGTTCGACGTCAACGGCTGGTATGCGACGCGCCAGGTGCGGGTGGCCTGCGCAATGCGGCGGTCACGCCAATACCAGCGGCTTCGGAACACCTGCGCTTCGGCAAGAAAATGCAGCGGCACGCCCTTGCCGAGCGCGTCCTCCACGACCGGTGCGAGTTCGAAGTCGACGGCATAGCTCAACGAGACGGCGTCGTCTTCGCGGCTGACTTCGAAGAAAGTCAGTGCCGGCTTGCCATTGCCCAGCGCAACCCAGGGCAGCCACAGTGCACAACCCGCCAGAACGATGGCGCACCGCGCCCAGGCCGCAACCCGACCGGGGCGCCCCCGGCGTTCGGGCGGCGCGTTGCTTGGTGGCGGGGCCGCGTCGGTCTGCGTCGGGCAAGTCAAGGGGCAAGTTTCTCGATGAGGGCGTAGTAGAAGCCGTCGCCGGGTGAGGCCTGTGCGGGCCGAGCGGGTGCCCGATCATTGTCGGGCAGCGGCAACAGATGGCCGGGCGAAGCGGGGGCTGGCACGAGCCTGCCATCGGCGCAGCGTTGCAAAAAAGCATCGATCTGGTCTTGCCCCTCGGCCTTGAACACCGAACAGGTGCAATAAAGCAGCCGCCCGCCAGGCTGCAGCAGGGGCCACAGGGCGGCGAGCAGCCGCGCCTGCGTCGCGGCCAAAGTGTCGATGTCCGAGGCGCGCCGCAGCCAACGCACATCGGGGTGGCGCCGCACGATGCCGGAGGCGCTGCAGGGCGCGTCAAGCAGGATCGCATCGAACAGCGCACCGTCCCACCAGGCGGCAGGGTCGCCGGCGTCACCGCGCTGGGTTCGCGCGCGCAGGCCGAGCCTGACCAGGGTTTGCTCGACGCGCGCCAGGCGAGCTGCGTCGTGGTCGAGCGCGGTGACTTCGACATCGGCGAGTTCGAGCAGGTGCGCCGTCTTGCCCCCAGGGGCGGCGCAGGCGTCGAGCACGCGCGAACCCGCGGGCAGGCCCCGGCCCAGCAGCAAGGGGGCTGCCAGCTGCGCCGCGGCGTCTTGCACCGAAACGTCGCCTTGCGTGAAGCCGGGCAGGCGCGACACGGGGCAGGGTTGTTCCAGGGTGATGCAGGCGGCCGCCCCTGCCACTGCCGCCAGGCCCTGCTCGGCCAATCGCGTCACGTAGCTCGCTGCGGTGCCACGCCGGGTGTTGACTCGCAGGTGCATCGGCGGATGCTGGTTGTCGGCCTGCAGGATCCGGTTTGAATCGTGCGGCCAGTCAAGCGCCAGCCGCTCGACCCACCATGCCGGATGATTGAAGCGGGCGAGCGGGTCGCTCAGCGCCGCAGCGCACAGCGTTTCGCGCTCGCGCAAGAACCGTCGCAACACGGCGTTGATGAAGGCGGCGCTGCGCGGCACCCGCCGATGCGCCGCGGCGACTGCCTGATCGACCAGGGTGTGGGCAGCGTAGGCAGGTGCTTCCGCTGGCCAGAACAGCGAAAGCGCGCTGAGCAGCAAGGCGTCGACCGCTGGTGCAGGTGCGCGTGGCGCGAGCAACGCTCGAACCGCCTGCGCCGTGCCCAGCCAGCGAAGCGTGTGGAAACTCAGCGCCTGCGTGCCCGCGCGAGCCTCGGCCGGGCAGCGCTCGAGCGCCTCGTTAAGCGACATCCCGCCGCGCACCGCCTGTACCGCTGCGGCGCAATGGGCCAGCAGCGTGGCCAGCGGCAGCGAGGCGGCCTGTGCTGGCGAAGCGGCGGGCGCCGAAGGCGCGGCCGGCTGTGGCGCGATCGAATCGGCCCTGGAGCCGTGGCGGGCCCGAGGCTTCGACGGGGATGGCGAAGGGGATTTCACGCGACGCAGTCTACGGGTGGCGCGGCTGGGTTACCCTCGCGGTATTGCCGATAACAAGGATCAAGGCTCAGTATGTCGAGCGAACTGCCGACGCGGATTTTCCGAACTGAAGAAGAGTTGTCGCGTCTGAGCGCGTCGGACCGCATTCGTTACCGTCTGGTCGGTGCGCAGCGGCGCTATCACGCCAATGACAACATCGCCGATTTCATCAATGAAGGTGAACTCGATGAGCTGCGTGGCGAGGTCGAGGCGAAGATGCAGGAGGTGCTGCATGCGCTCGTGATCGACACCCAGAGCGACCACAACACGCAGGAAACGGCCAGGAGAGTTGCCAAGATGTTCATCACCGAGGTGTTCAGCGGCCGCTACCGCCCGATGCCCGCGGTGACCGAGTTTCCGAACGTGGAGCGATTGAATGAACTGATGATCGTCGGGCCGATCA
>JANNKS010000590.1:0-2699 GCA_031396425.1 Rhizobacter sp.
ACCGCGTTCATCTCCAACCCCGAAGAAGAGGCGAAACTGCGCGACCCGAAGTACCAGAAGCAACTCGTCACGGCGCTGGCGAGCGGCATCAAGCGCTATTTTGCAAAGAACCCGCCGCTGGCGCGGCACCGCACGCTGTAGGGTGACGGCGGCGCCGTTCACCAACGCACAAAACGAAGGCTCAAGATGCTGCACCCTCAAGCCCGCGCGCTGCTCGACCTGATGGACGAGCGCGGCATCCCGCCGGTGCACACGCTGTCGCCGCAGGATGCGCGTCGCTTCTACCTGGAGCGGCGCCACATCACCCAGCCGGCGCCGCCCGAGGTGGCGGCGGTCGAGGCGCTGCATTGCGGCGGTCCGCATGGCGCGATTCCGATGCGCCTGTATCGACCATTGCTCACCATTGGCGCCGCGCCGTCAGCCAGTCCGGTGCTGGTGTACTTCCACGGTGGCGGATGGGTGATCGGCGACCTCGACACCCACGACACGCTGTGCCGGGAGTTGGCGAACGGCGCCGGCGTGGCTGTGCTGTCGGTCGACTACCGGATGGGCCCCGAACATCGCTTCCCGGCCGCCGTGGACGACTGCCTGGCCGCCACCTACTGGGTGCACCGGCAAGCCGCTGCGCTGGGGCTCGATCCGAAACGCATCGCGGTCGGTGGCGACAGCGCGGGCGGCAACCTCGCCGCGGTGGTGGCGCTGGCCGCGCGTGACGCAGGAAACCTGCCACTCGCCTACCAACTGCTGATCTACCCCGCCACCGACATGCGCCGCGGCGCGCCATCGCACACCCGCAATGCGCAGGGTTACCTGCTGACGAAGGACTCGATCACCTACTACCACGACCACTACATCAGCGACGCCCGGTCTGACCACGACTGGCGCGCCTCACCGCTGTTGCATCCGAACCTGGCGCAGCTGCCACCCGCGCTGGTGCTGACCGCAGGCTACGACCCGCTGCGCGACGAAGGCATCGAATATGCGCAGCGCCTCACCCAGGCGGGCAGCCTCGCCACTCACATCAGCTTCGAGCGCCAGATTCACGGCTTCGTGCTGATGGGGCGGGTGCTCGACGAGGCGAATGTCGCGGTGGCCATCTGCGCCGCACAGCTCAAGGCCGCGCTGGAAGGCTGATGCGCCGCGCTGCGGCGCGGCAACGCTCGAGCAGCTCTGGGCACTTCCGGGCCATTTCCGTCTGGCGCTCGCCGCGTCAATAGTCCGAACTGCTGCCTGGCGCCAGGTTGTCGAACTTGGTGAGCGGCTTGAGGAAGGTCAGCTTGACGGTACCGGTGGGGCCGTTTCGCTGCTTGCCGATGATGATTTCGGCGACACCCGGCTCCTTGCAGGCTTCCTTGGTGTAGTACTCGTCGCGGTAGATGAACATGATGACGTCGGCGTCCTGCTCGATCGCACCGGATTCGCGCAGGTCGCTCATCATCGGCCGCTTGTCGGTGCGCGACTCGACGCTGCGATTGAGCTGCGACAGCGCCATCACCGGGCACTTGAGCTCCTTGGCAAGCGACTTCAGGCCGCGCGAAATCTCGCCAATCACGGTGGCGCGGTTTTCGTCGCTGCTGCTGCCGCTGCCGCGCATCAGCTGGAGGTAGTCGACGACGATCAGGCCGAGCTGGCCGCACTGGCGCGACAGCCGGCGTGCACGGGCGCGCAATTCGCTGGGCATCAGCGCGGCGCTCTCATCGATGAACATGCTCACCTTGCCCAGGCGCTCGACCGCCTCGGACAAGCGCCCCCATTCGTCGTCGCGCAGCTTGCCGGTGCGCAGGTTGCTCTGGTCGATGCGCCCGAGCGAGCCGACCATGCGCAGCGCAAGCTGCGACGCGCTCATTTCCATCGAGAACACCGCCACCGGCAAACCTTCCGACACCGCCACGTGTTCGGCGATGTTCAGCGCCAGCGCCGTCTTGCCCATCGAGGGGCGCGCTGCCAGCACGATCAGGTCACCCGGCTGCAGCCCAGCGGTCATGCGATCGAGATCGAAAAAACCGGTGCGCACGCCGGTCACCTCTTCGGCGCCGTTTTCATGCAGCTCGTTGACACGGTCGATCAACTGCACCACCAGCGAGTCCATGTTCTGGAAACCCTGGCGTGAACGCGAGCCTTCTTCGCCGATGCGAAAGATCTTCGCCTCGGCCTCGTCGAGGATCTGCGACACCTGCTGGCCCTGCGGATTGAACGCGGTGGTGGCAATCTCGTCGCTGACGGCGACGAGCTTGCGCAACACCGCGCGCTCGCGCACGATTTCGGCGTAGCGCCGGATGTTCGCCGCGCTGATCACGCTCTGCGCCAGCGAATTCAGGTAAGCCAGACCGCCGCACTCGGCGCCCTTGCCCAGGCTTTGCAGCTGCTCGAACACCGTGATCACGTCGGCCGGCTTGGTGGCGTTGATCAGTGTGCCGATTGCGGCGAAGATGAAGCGGTGCTCGTAGCGGTAGAAGTCCGAGTCGGTGAGCAGGTCACCGGCGCGGTCCCAGGCGCTGTTGTCGAGCAGCAGGCCCCCCAACACGCTTTGTTCGGCCTCGACCGAATGCGGCGGGATGCGCAGCCGCGACACGTCGTCGTCGGCGCCTCGGGTGGGCGTTGAGGTGGCAGAGTCGCTCAGCGTGGAAACCATCGCGGAATCATACGGGCGAAAGCCGGATGCGCCGGTGTGCAAGGCTGTGGACATCCTGGGCGCAGGC
>JANNKS010000614.1:0-17125 GCA_031396425.1 Rhizobacter sp.
GCAGCATGACGGCGTCTCCGCCGTGTCGTTCGTCGGCTCCACCCCGATCGCGCATTACGTCCACCAGCAGGGCTCGCACTACGGCAAGCGCGTGCAGGCGCTGGGCGGCGCGAAGAACCACATGGTGGTGATGCCCGACGCCGACATCGAGCAGGCGGTCGACGGGCTGATCGGCGCAGGCTACGGCTCGGCCGGCGAGCGCTGCATGGCGATTTCAGTTGCGGTGCTGGTGGGCGACGTGGCCGACCGCATCGTGCCCAAGCTCGCCGAGCGCGCCAAGGCGCTGAAGATCAAGAACGGCATGGAGCTCGACGCCGAGATGGGCCCGATCGTCACCAAACAAGCGCTCGAGCGCATCGAGGGTTACATCGGCATCGGCGTTGACGAAGGCGCGAAACTGGTCGTCGATGGCCGCGGCCACAAGGTGAAAGGCCATGAGAACGGCTTCTTCACCGGCGGCACGCTGTTCGACCATGTGCAGCCGAGCATGCGCATCTACAAGGAAGAAATCTTCGGCCCGGTGTTGTCGTGTGTGCGTGTGGCCGACCTCGCGGCGGCGGTGAGGCTGGTCAACGAGCACGAGTACGGCAATGGTGTGGCGTGCTACACCAGCGACGGCAACGTGGCGCGCGAGTTTTCGCGCCAGGTGCAGGTGGGCATGGTCGGCATCAATGTGCCGATTCCAGTGCCGATGGCGTGGCACGGTTTCGGCGGCTGGAAGCGCAGCCTGTTCGGCGACATGCACGCCTACGGCGAAGAAGGCGTGCGCTTCTACACCAAGCAGAAGAGCGTGATGCAGCGCTGGCCTGAAAGCATTGCCAAGGGCGCCGAGTTCACGATGCCGGTGTCGAAGTAAGGGCGGCGCTCACGGGGCCTGCTCGCGTTGCGCCGTTCATGGACGGCGATCGCAGCCAGCCATCGCTGAAGCGATTCACTGGCGCACCGTGGGGCCCGACTTGGCGGCGGCCACGTCAGCGTCGAGTTCCGCGCCCGACTTGTAGTGCGGCACCCGAAACACCAGCCGCTTGCCGCGTTGCCAGAAGCTGTTGCTGCCGGCCACCTCTTCGCGCCAGTATTTGTCGGCCAGGGCGATGTTGCGCGGCAGGTCGAGTGCGAACGCCGCCTTGCTGCCGGGCCCGCCGTTGATGAACAGGCGCCCGTCGACGATCAGCCAGGTGTCGGCATCACCGCCCCAAGGAATGCCGTAGGCGATGCCGTTCGCGCAATAGCCGCCATATTCAGGCTGGTACTTTTTCGGGTTCGCATCGAAAAGACCTTTGTGTTGCGCACTCGCGAAGCGGAACGTCACGCCCTCGTAGACGCTGCTGAACTGCTTGGTTCCGAGCGCGTGCCTTCCTTCGGTGAAGTAGGCAACGACATCGTGGCCCTTGAGCATCACGCGTTCATCGTCACCGTCGGCCACCGCGTTCACCGGCTTGAGCGGCGACGACGGGTTTTGCGCGATCATGGCGCCACAGCCCGCCAACGTCAGTGCAGCGGCGCTGGCCACCACGATCAGGGCGCGACGCGCCCAAGGGAAAGATTTCATCTGCACTCTCCTGCAAACACGGGTGCCGAGTGTCCCAGAATCGATATCGGCACAATGCGATCGAGGTCAAATACGATCGATACGGGAGGAACCAGATTGGAAAGCAATGCCATCCCTGCGCCTCCGGGCCTGGTGCCGATGACCCAGGTGCGTTGCGAAGTCGGTGCGCTGGTCAGCCTCGGGCCGGCGAAATACGGCGAGCGGCGCTACGTGCCACTGGGTCGCGGCACGGTGCGTGGGCCCGAGCTGAACGGCGCACTGGTGGAAGGCGGCGTCGACTGGCAGGTGAACCGGGCCGACGGTGTGCTCGACATCAGCGCGCACTATGTGATCCGGACCGACGACGGCGCGCTGATCGAAGTGCAGAGCGACGGCATGCGCCATGGCCCACCCGAGGTGATGGCGCGCCTGGCGCGTGGCGAGGCGGTGCCGCGCGATGCCTACTTCTTTCGCACCATCGTGCGCTTCACCACCGGCGCACCGGCGTGGCTGCATCTGAACAAGGTGCTGGCGCTGGCGGTGGGCCAGCGCGAGGCGAGCGCGGTGCTGCTCGACTTCTACCGCATCACGTGAACGCGTTCCACCCCGCAGCTCAGGTCCCGATCAAGCCGCCATCGGCACGCCGGATCACGACCGTCGCCGAGCGCGGCCGCCCGCCTGCCTTGTAGTCGGGCCAGTTCGAGAACTTCGCCGGCTCGGCGGGATCGCTGCGGTCGCTCGGCGTTTCGCCCGGATGCTGGACGTTGATGAACATCGTGCGGCCGTCGGGCGTCAGCGTCGCGCCGGTGATTTCGCAGTTCACCGGGCCGGTGAGGAAGCGTCTGATCTCGCCGCTGCTGCGGTCACACGCGAGCATCTGGTTGTTGCCGATGCGTTCCAGCTCGCCTTTGTACATCTGTGTGGCATGCATGTCGGTCTGGATCCACAGCACCCCGCGCGCGTCGAGGATCAGGCCGTCCGGGCAGGCGAAGATGTCGCCCTTGATGTTGCCTTGCGCCTCGGCCCGCGCATTCGCCGGGTCGCCGGCGAGCACCAGATGGTCCCAGCGCATCGCCAGGCCGTCAAAATCCCCGTCGTCCTTCCAGCGGATGATGTTGCCCATCACATTGTTCGCGCGCGGGTTCGCTGCGTCCACCCCCGGCATGTCTTTCGCCCCGCGCGAGCTGTTGTTGGTGAGCGTGCAATAGATGTCGCCACTTTTCTGGTCGATCGCAATCCATTCCGGGCGGTCCATCTTGGTCGCGCCCAGCAGGTCGCTCGCCTGGCGCGCCTTGATCACCACTTCGCCCTGGTCGGCAAAGCCGTTCGCCACCGTCAGCGGCCCCTGGCCGTGCACCAGCGGCAGCCAGCGGCCGGTGCCGTCGGCGTCGAAGCGCGCGACGTACAGCGTGCCATGGTCGAGCAGTTCGCGATTCGCCTGCGCCGCGCTCTGGCCGGCGCTGGCCGGCTTCACGGCGTCGCGGGTGACGAACTTGTAGATGTATTCGAAGCGCGCGTCTTCGCCCGAGTACACCACCGCACGCTGGTCACGCGTCAGTGCGATCCACGCCCCTTCATGCGCTGCGCGGCCGAGCGCGGTGCGCTTGACGGGCGTCGACTTCGGGTCCATCGGGTCAATCTCGACGACCCAGCCGAAGCGGTTGAATTCGTTCGGGTGTTTGCGGGCATCGAAGCGTTCATCGTGTTCAGGCCAGCGGTAAAAGCCTGTCTTGCGCAGGCCCCAGCGCTTCTGGTGCGCGTCGGGCGTGTCGCCGCCGTCGAAGTAGAACGCGAAGTTCTCTTCGCCCGACAGGTAGGTGCCCCAGGGCGTGATGCCGCTGGCGCAGTTGTTCAGCGTGCCCAGCACAGTGCGGCCGGCCGGATCGGCAGCGGTGCGCATCAGCGCGTGGCCGGCCGCCGGACCGCCCACGGTGAACGGTGAATACGCGGTGAAGCGGCGCGCGTACCGCGACGGCCGCACCATCTCCCAGCCGGCCTTGCCGCCGGCGTCGCGCCATTCCACCTCGATCACCGCAACGCCATGCGCGGCCTGCGCCTTGCGAACCTTCTCGGCGCTCCAGGTCTTGAAGCCGTCGCTGTGAAGCAGGCCGTCGTCGGTGTATTCGTGGTTCATCGCCAGCAGCCCACGACGCGAGCCGTCGAGGGCGTAGTAGTGAATGCCGTCGTGGTGCATGCCCATCTGCACCGCCTGGTCGGCGGCGCTGTCGCTGCCGTCACCGCGCCAGGCCGGCATGTTGCCGGCGACGCCGATCGGCTCGCCCCAGGCGGCGATCGCCCTGGCCACGTAGCCTTCGGGAACGACGAACGTGTCGTTGCTGGCGGAGGGAACCGCCTTGAAGCCAAGCAGCGGCCCGCTGCCGCTCACGCTCGCGCAGGCTGGCAACAGTGGCCCCAGCACGCCGGCAGCCAGGGCCGCCAGACCGCCTTGCACCCAGCGCCGGCGCGCCGGGTCGGACACGTCGTGAATGCTCGGGTTGAGCGAGTCGTTGCTCAGCTCCATCGTTTCGAAGTCTTTGGCCATGGTGGCTCCTTGGAGGGGCTGCGATTGTCGGACGATCATGTGACACGCACGTGGCGCCGCGTCGGACAGACGATAGCCGCACCCGCAGATCGTTGGACCCGGAACATTCCCGGCATGGCTTGCCGCGTGCGCAGTGCTGCGCGCGTTCGCGTCGGCGCTTCAACGCGCCAGTGCTTCCAGCACGGTCCTCAGGTCTTGCACCGCCGGCGCGGACAGCTCAGCACGCAGCGGCCGCGCAGTATCAGCGTTGTCGCTGAACCGAACCGAGTCCGTGTCGAGCTGGATGCGGGCGCGCGGCAGACCATCGAGCAGCAGTTCGAGCACGATGCCGGGCGCCTGCGCGTCGCCGGATACGCCGGCTTCCTGCCAGCCGTCCCCCGCCGCGTTGTCGAGCCGCGCCAGCCATTGACGCAATGCCGCATCGACCGGCCGAGGCACTGCTGTGCCGGTGCGCCAGCTCCAGCCTTCACCGCGCGTCAACATGGACAGGCGCAAGCTGAGCAGCGGGCGGGCGTTGATCGTGGCTTGGGCAGACACCGGCGGCGCGGGCGCGGCCAGTCGGCCCAGGTTCGACGCCTGTACCTCAACGCGGCGACGCGTCTCGGCGCGCGTGACGGCAACCGGAGGGCGCGCGCCCTGCGCGGACGGGGCGGCCGCCGGCGGAATCATCGCGTTCATCTCGCGCGCCGTCGTCTCGGCTTCCGCCTTCGCCTTCGGCGGCTGGGTGGCCTCGGCCGTGGCGCGTGGTGGCGGCACGTCGGCCGATGGCCCGGCGTTCGAGCCCACCCCTGCGGCCGCTGCCGCCCGGACGTCACCAGCACGCTCGTTCGCCTCCGGCATCGCCGGGTTGGCCTGGCCAGGGAGGTGCGGCCGTGCCATCTCGTCAGGCGGCGGCATCGCCCCGGTACCCGCGGCACCCGCGGTTGTGGGCGCAGCGCCTGCAGGGGAGCTCTCGTCCGCCGGCAAGCGCGCAGCTCCCGGTGACGCCTGCGCCTGCCTGGCCAGACGAGCGGCTGAATCGTGCGCCGCAGCGCTGCCCGCCTGCGGTGGGGACGATTGCAGCGTCGCTCGGGCGGCAGCAACGGCGGGTGGATCAGCCACCCCGGGTGAGGCCTGCGCGCGTTGGCGCACCGGCGGCACGCTGCCGGCGTCAGCCAGCGCCACCGAGCGCTCGGTCAGCGCGGGACGTGGCTCGACGCTGGTGACTGCCGGCACGGGCGCCACGCGTTCTGCGCGCTCTGCGGGTGCCGCTGGCACCGCTGGCACCGCGGGCGCTGCCGGTGCTGCCGGTCCAGCCGGTGCATAGTCAGCCTTGGCCAGGGGCCGCTCCAGGGCGCGCTCGATCGGTTCGCCCCACCACATCACACCCACCAGCGTTGCGAGCATCAGGCTGGCGAATGCCCCGGCGACCGGCGGCCGCGCCAACCAGGTCCAGAGCCGCAGCAACGCCACCGCGACGCCGGCACCGCTGGACGGGCCGGATGCAGTGCCGGACCAGGTCCGCTGCGGCGCCGCCTGCGCCGCAGCGCCGCGCGCCTCGCGCAGGATGGCCGCACTCAGCGCTGCCGGCGCGTCGATGCCCGCGTCCGGGGCATGCCGCAGCGCGACCTCCAGGTAGGCGTCGCGCTCGGCGTCACTCATGGATGACGGGGCGCCTTCGGGAACAGGGGTCATGCCGAATCCAGCGGCGCCAAATAGGCGCCCATGCAGGTGCGCAGTTTGCTCATCGCATAGCGCAGCCGAGTCTTGGCGGTTTCGAAGCCGACTTCGAGCGCGCGCGCGACTTCGTCGAGCGACAGTCCGTCATCGTGGTGGAGCAAGAACGCGCTGCGTTGCGCCAGGGGCAGCTGTTCGAGGCAGTCGAGCAGGCGCTCGCCGGCGCGGCGCCAGAACGCCAGATCTTCATTTTGCGGCGCCGCGCTCGCCGGCGGCGGCCAGTGCTGCCAAGCGGCGGCATCGGGCTGCCAGGGTTCATCGCCCTCGACGTCGAAGGCGTCGAGCGCCACTTCGCGGCCGCTGCGGCGCAACACGTCGATGACGCGGTGATGCGCGAGCGTGAACAGCCAGGTGCGAAACGTGGCCCCTTGCGGCGCCCAGCTGGCGCGCGCGTGCACGACACGCATCCAGGTGTCCTGAAACACCTCGTCAACCTGCGCCGGCAGGCCGGCGCCGAGAAGCCTGCGCACGAAACGGTACAGCGCCGCCTGATGGCGCGCGTAAAGCTGCTCGAAAGCGGCCGCGTCGCCCGCGGCGTAAGCCTTCATCAACGCGTCATCGGTCGGTTCGGGGGGCATGGGCAGGCGCAGGGCAGACAAGGCCGATGCTGATACGGCGCAGGCACGGCGATGGGGTGACTTTATTCTGCTCGCTGCGCGCCCACCGCAGCGGGGCCCTTCATCCGGCCTCGACCCCTTCCAGCACGCGCAGGATTTCGGCCCCATAGGCTTCGAGCTTCTTCGCCCCGACACCGCTGATCTGCGCCACCTCGTCAAGCGTGGCGTCGTGGAACACGGCGAAGGCCGGCAGGTTGTGCATGGGTGGCCGAGTCATTGCGCAAGGTGTTGTTCAGCGATTTTCCGCTGGAAGGTTTCCTCGTTCCGAAACGCGGATGCCTCGTCTGACGTCCAGACGTCTATACTCGATCAAATGGATCAGACAAGCAGCAGGCGGAGACGCCCAGGAGAAGTTCGAGATGCCATCGTGCAAGTCCTTGAGCAACGACAACATGCAGCCACGCTTCACGAAATCACCAACGATGTGGTCCAACTGATCGGCGCTGTGCCGCCATCCTCAGTTCGCTCGTACTTGCGGCTCAACACCCCTGCCCTGTTCTTGCGAATGGACCGGGCGCAATACGTCCTCAATGGGTTCGAGGATCTCCGAAGATCGTCACCACAAGTCGATCGCACGGAACACAAGCAGTTTCGATTCGGGCAGGCATCTATGGTACTTGCCGAGTGCAATTCTTGGCTCGACGAGCAGGCTCCCAACACGATGCACGCGGTTGTCACCGATCCGCCCTACGGACTCTTGGAGTATTCCGATTCAGAACAAGAAAAGCTGCGGCGAGGTCGAGGTGGGGTCTGGCGGATCCCGCCAAGCTTCGACGGATCAAAGCGTTCTCCGTTGCCACGCTTCACTGTTCTGAAGCCGGATGATTTGGTGGCGCTTGATCGCTTTTTCTTTGCATGGGCACGAAGCCTTTTGAGGGTTCTCGTGCCCGGTGCCAATGTAGTCGTTGCCAGTAACCCGTTGTTGTCCTATATCGTTTCTGGTTCACTGGCGCGCGCCGGCCTGGAAAGAAGGGGCGAAATCGCCCGACTGACCATGACGATGCGCGGCGGCGATCGCCCGAAAGCTGCACATATCGAGTTCGATGACGTCAGTGTCATGCCTCGATCGATGTGGGAACCTTGGCTGCTTTTTCGAAAGCCACTCGATGGTCGCGTTCAGGACAACCTCCGAAAATGGGGGACCGGAGGGTTTCGTCGTGTTTCGGCGGCAAGGCCATTTGGAGATGTCATCGAGTCCGCGCCTACACGTTCAGTTGAGCGCAAGCTGGCACCGCATCCCAGCTTGAAGCCACAGGCCTTCTTGCGAAAAGTCGTTCGGGGCGCACTTCCCCTTGGCAAAGGCGTTGTTCTGGACCCGTTTGCGGGCTCGGGATCAACGTTGGCAGCTGCGGAGGCCGTCGGCTACGCAAGCAAAGGCATTGAGCGCGATCCGCACTACTTCGATCTGGCAAGCGAGGCGCTGCCGCGCTTGGCAGCCTTGCGAGTTGACGAGGGCTGATCCAAATAGACCCAGCTTTGGCGAAGCTTCGCAATACCCTCAGCATCCAGCGTTGAGGTTCGCGTGCCTAGGTCTCCCCGCTCATTTCGCCGGAAATCCCCAATGCTCACCTGTCCAATGTAGACCTCGGTGAACGTCATCGACGATCGGTCGATCGCAGGTTCAGTGGCATTGTCCACCGTGTAGACGAAGACACACATCCACTGATCGCGCCCACCATGGGTATCGACTTGACCGCCGCGCTTGCGTGTGGACTTGATCTCCACACCCATTTCACCAGCCTTGACCGAATTGTTCGGATAGTGCCCTCTGACCAAGAGGTCGGGATGCCCATTGTGGTACGCGTTGACGACCAATGACCGGCTGTGTTTGGCAAGGCTTGAGGTCAACATATCAGACAGCATGCCAGACATGTTTGCTGGCCGCAGCATGTCGTCAAGTCGTTCAAGACTCTTTGCCACGAGGTGATTGTTCACGTCATAGAAGAAGTCGTAGACATCCTGCATGGCCGAATGAAAGTCATCCAGTCGAAGTCCAAACGGCAACTGCGCTTCACGGTTGAACTTGTTCGCATCGGGTCGATTTCTGGTGACGGCCATGACGAACATTCTGGCATGCGAAACCTCAGCTCTCAGCAGCGAGCGCGCGCAGGATTTCGGCCCCATAGGCTTCGAGCTTCTTCGCCCCGACACCGCTGATCTGCGCCACCTCGTCGAGCGTGGAGGGTTGAACCCGCGCCATCTCGGCCAGCGTGGCGTCGTGGAACACCACGAAGGCCGGCAGGTTGTGTGCGCGCGCCACTTCGGCGCGCCAGGCCTTGAGCGCAGCGAAGCGCTGCTGGCCCGAGCCGTCCAGCCCCGGCGGCGCGGCGCGTTCGGCCGGCCGCGCTGCTTTCGTGACCCGCCCGGAACTGCCGCGCCGCGGCGCCTCCGCGCTGTCGCGCAGCATCAACGTCAGGCCACCGCGCAGCACCTCGCGGGCGCTGGGCGTCAACTCGAAGGTGTTGAATTCGCCCTCGGTGCGCAGGTGGCCCAGCGCGATCAATTGGCGCAATACACCGCGCCAGCGCGATTCACTGACATCGGCGCCGACGCCGAAAGTGCTCAACGACTGATGGCCGAATTGCGCCACCTTCTCGGTCGCCTTGCCGCGCAGCACGTCGATCAGGTGGCCGGCACCGAAGCGCCGACCGCCGTTCTGGTGAAACCGGTAGATGCACGACAGCGCCTTGCGCGCCGCTTCAGTCGCGTCCCAGGTGGCCGGCGGGTTCAGGCAGTTGTCGCAATTGCCGCATGGCGCGCTCGCCTCGTCGAAGTAGGCCAGCAGCCGCACGCGCCGGCAATCGTGCGCCTCGGCCAGGGCCAGCAGCGCGTCGAGCTTGCCGCGCTGGCGGCGCTTGAATTCCTCCGCCGCCGGGCTCTCGTCGATCATGCGGCGCTGGTTCACGACGTCGGCCAGGCCGTACGCCATCCACGCGTCGGCGGGCAGACCGTCGCGCCCGGCGCGGCCGGTCTCCTGGTAGTAGCCCTCGATGTTCTTCGGCAGATCGAGGTGCGCGACGAAACGCACGTCGGGTTTGTCGATGCCCATGCCGAACGCGATCGTGGCGACCATCACGATGCCGTCTTCGCGCAGAAAGCGGTCTTGGTGGCGCCGGCGCAGGTCGGCGTCGAAACCGGCGTGGTAGGGCAGCGCCGTCACGCCCTCGTCGTTCAGCCAGGCCGCCGTTTCTTCGACCTTCTTGCGGCTCTGGCAGTAGACGATGCCGGCCTCACCCGCGTGTTCATCGCGAATGAACCGCACCAGTTGCTGGCGCGCGTTGTCCTTTTCGACGATCGCATAGCGGATGTTGGGTCGATCGAAGCTGCTGATGAAGACCCGCGCATCGCCCAGGGCCAGGCGTTCGATGATGTCGGCGCGCGTCAGCGCATCGGCGGTGGCGGTGAGCGCAATGCGCGGCACGTCGGGGAACCGTTCGTGCAGCACATTCAGCGCCAGGTAGTCTTCGCGGAAGTCGTGCCCCCACTGGCTGACGCAATGCGCCTCGTCGATCGCAAACAGGCTCAACAATCCGCGCTCGTGCAGCGACTCGAGCTGGCCGAGAAACCGCGGCGTCGTGACGCGCTCGGGCGCCGCGTACAGCAGCACCAGGCGCCCGCCCATCATTTCGCGCTCGATCTTCTGGGCCTGTTCGGCCGACAGCGTCGAGTTCAGGAACGCCGCGTGCACGCCGGCCTCTTCGAGCGCGCCGACCTGGTCGTGCATCAATGCGATCAGCGGGCTGACCACCACCGTGACGCCCTGTTCGCGCCGGTGCCGCAGGATCGCCGGCACCTGGTAACACAAGCTCTTGCCCGCACCGGTGGGCATCAACACCAGCGCGTCGCCGTCGGCGCAGACGTGATCGATGATGTCTTGCTGGGCACCGCGGAACGCCCCGTAGCCGAACACCTGCTGCAGGATCGCGGCCGCCGCAGCGTTCGGTTGGGGTTCGGGCACGGCCATGGCTGGGAGCGGGGAGGCGGTCATGTTACGCGACCGGCGTCTCGCAGGCACTCTCAGCCCCAGCCCGGCACACGGGTCAGGCGCTTGCCATCCCCCTCATTTCCCCCGCTGGGGGGAGATGGCGCGGTGGGTGGCGCGCGATAATCCTTCCGACCCCACCACCCTGCCCGGAGCGCACACCATGGCCTCAGTCAACAAAGTCATCATCATCGGCAACCTCGGCAAGGACCCCGAGGTGCGCTACACGCCTAACGGCAACGCCGTGTGCAACATCAATGTGGCGACGACGCGCAGCTGGAAATCGAAGGAATCGGGCGAAAAGGTCGAAGAAACCGAATGGCATCGGGTCGTGTTCTACGACCGCCTGGCCGAAATTGCCGGCGAATACCTCAAGAAAGGGCGTTCGGTCTACGTCGAAGGTCGACTGAAAACCCGCAAGTGGCAGGACAAGGAAAGCAAGGACCACTACACCACCGAAGTGATTGCCGAGGAGATGAAAATGCTCGGCGGCCGCGAAGGCATGGGTGGCACCGCCGAGGAAGGCGGCTCGGCTGGTTACAGCGAGCGCGCCGCACCGGCGCCCGCATCGCGCCCGGTAGCGGCGACCAAACCGGCGGCCAAGTCGAACACCGGCTTCGACAACATGGACGACGACATCCCGTTCTGAGCCCTTGCCGCGCAGCCCCTGACCGAACTCGGCCAAAGGCCCGCATCGGCCACACCCATGGGCCGCACCAAGCCGGGTTCAGGCCAGGCCTGGCAGGGCGGCACGAAGGGCCTCTTCGACTTGGTCGATTTCCTGCCCGATGCGCTCGAGCGACACTGTCTCCAGATTGCCGCTCGATGCACCGAATTCAGTGGAGCGACACAACTGGCTCAGACGCGCGGCCCCCACTGCAGCGCTGCTTGACTTGAGGGTGTGCGCCGCCCGATGCAGCGCCCGGGCGTCGCCCTGGCCGCAGGCCAAGCGCATCATGGTCAGCTCCTGCCGGGCATCCGCAAGGAATACCTCGACGATGCGTTGCAGGAAAGCCTCGCCATCGTCGCCGCCGGCCTTGCGCAGTTGCTCCAGCGCGCCCCGATCGAGCACTGCGCCCTCTCCCGCAGTGGCGTCCAGCGCCGCCGCGGCGGTGGCCGCCCAGCCGCTCGCGCGCCCGGGCAGCCACTGGTCGATCATGGCTGCGAGCTGCTCGGAGCTGAACGGCTTGGACAGGTAGTCGTCCATGCCCGCTTCCAGGCAACGTTCACGGTCGCCGCGCAGCGCGTTGGCGGTCAGCGCAATCACCGGCACGCGGCGCATCGGCGAGTCCAGCGCGCGAATCTTCGCGGTCGCCTGCAGGCCGTCCAGCACCGGCATCTGCATGTCCATCAGCACGAGATCGAAACGCTGCCGCGCGCACAGCGCAACCGCCTGCCCACCGTCACTGGCCACCGTGGTGCGGTGTCCCAGGCGATCGAGGATGGTGGTCGCCAACATGCGGTTGATGTCGTTGTCTTCGACCAGCAGGATGGCAGCGCTCGCCTGCCGTTCACGCAGGCTGTGCCGCGTCACCAGGTGGCCGGCCAGCGGGGGTTCGCCCGGCGCGAGCAACGTGAGGATGCCGTTGAACAGCTCGGAGGGTTTGATCGGCTTGGCCAGGTAAGCGCGAATGCCGATGTCGCGGCAGCGCGCTGCATCACCGCGTTGCCCATTCGCCGTGATCATCATCAGTTCCGTGGCTTCGTTCGGGGCAGCCGCGCGGCGCAGCGCCTCTGCAACCGCAAAGCCGTCCAGCCTGGGCAGGACCAAGTCCAGCAGCACCAGCGGGTAAGGCCGTCCGGCCGCCCGCGACTGCGCCATCAACGCCAGACCCGACTCGCCGTCGGGTGCCGCCTGCGGACGCATGCCCCACGAGCCGAGGATGCGCATCAGAACGTCGCGGTAAGTCGCGTTGTCCTCGATCACCAGCACCTCCATGCCGCGCAGCCGTTCGGCGCCCGCCGCGTCATGACCTGCGGAACTCTGCGGCGGCAGCCCGCATTTCAGCGTGAAAAAGAACTGACTGCCCACCCCGGGCTCGCTCTCGACCCCGATGCGCCCGCCCATCAGCTCGACCAGGCGAGCCGAGATCGTCAGCCCCAGGCCGGTGCCGCCGTAGCGACGCGTGGTGCCGCCGTCGCCCTGGGAGAATGCGTCGAAGATGTGGTGCTGCTGGTGCACCGGAATGCCGATGCCCGTGTCGCGCACGCCGATCTTCAGCACCACGGCTTCGGCGTCACGCGACTCGACGCCCAGCACCACTTCGATCTCACCGCGTTCGGTGAACTTGAGCGCATTGCCCACCAGGTTGAGCAGGACCTGGCGCAGGCGTCCAGGGTCGCCGATGAGCGTCTGCGGCGTTTCAGCCGCGCTGGTGCAGATCAGCTCCAAGCCCTTCTCGCGCGCGCGCAATGTCAATGTACGCACGATGTCGGGCACCAGGTCGCCGGGCCGGAATTCGATGCGTTCGATGTCGAGCTTGCCGGCTTCGATCTTTGAAAAATCGAGGATGTCGTTGATGACCGTCGCCAGCGCGTTGCCCGAGGCCAGCACGAGTGACAACAACTGGCGCTGCTCGGCCTCCAGCGCGCCGTCGAGCACCAGTCGCGTCATGCCCAGGATGCCATTGAGGGGGGTGCGGATTTCGTGGCTCATGTTGGCCAGGAACTCGCTCTTGGCCCGGTTTGCGGCCTCGGCGACTTCCCTGGCCTGCTGCATTGCACGCGCCGCGTTACGCGCCACCGTGATGTCGCGCACCACATACACCACGCCGATGTGCGCACCCTGGACGTCATGCAGGGGCGCCGTGGTGAAGGCGACGTCGACCCGCCGACCGTCCTTGGTGATGCGTTGCGCTTCCTGCGACACCCTTGCGCCTTCGCGCAGTCGACGCTCAGCTGCCGACAGTTCGGCGTCGCTGATCGAGCTCAGGTGCAGCGAACGCAGGGGCTGGCCGATCGCTTCTTCGGCGGTGTAGCCGTAAAGCCGCTCGGCACCCGCATTCCAGTAGGTGATGCGGCCCTCGAGATCGCGCGTGAAGATGGCGTCGGTCGACTGTTCGACCATCTCGGCCAGCACGCGGCTGCGCGCTTCGCTGGCGCGCAGCGCCGCCGAGGCGCGGTGTTCTTCGGTGATGTTCTTGCCGATCCCGCGGTAACCGGTGAAGCGTTTGTGGCGGTCGAAGATCGGCGCACCCGAAACTCGGATGAAGTGCTCGCTACCTTGCGCGTCGACACGGCGCAGGATGAGGTCGTGAAAAGGTAGTCGCGCCGCGAGCACGGCCTGGTGCTCCGGCCAGGTCATGCTCACCGGTTCGGTGGTGGGCAGTTCCCAGCGCCGTTTGCCCAGGTGGGCCATGGCGTCCAGGCCAGCGCGCTGATCGGTTCGGGCAATCGTCTCGACGAATCGCAGCTCGGCATCCTGTTCCCAGTACCAGTCCGACGTCAAGGCGATCAACAGGTCGAATTTGGCCTCGCTGGTGGCAGCCGCCTGCAGCGCCTTGTCGATCGCGGCGCGATCCGTCCCGGCCGTCGCGCCTGGATACGTTTCGCTCACCATCAGCGCGGCTCGGTCCCGGCATCAGGCGACGAAGAGCCACCCCGGGTTTGCCTGTCGCCCTCAAGGCGCGAACGAGGCTTGTTACCTGCTTCCGGGCGCCCCGTCGGAACGGCTTCGATAGCGCTGGGCGCACCCCCCAGCCCGACCAGGCGCGCCATCTGTTCCGCCTCGGTGCCGCCCTCCGAGGTCACGCTGTGCAGCAACCCGCGCGCGACACCCTGGCGATCGGCAGTGCCGCGGTTCTGGCCCACCTTCCATTTGCCGACCAGGCCGGTGAGCACGATTTCGATTCCGACGATGGCACGCAGCATCGTTGCGATGTAGTCGTCGGGTGCGTCGCGCACCGCCCAGGGCGTGGCGCGCGCCGCTTCATGGGTCTCGGTGAGCCGCTGTACGAGAGCGTGCACCCAGGCCGCCTCGTCGACCGCGCGCAACCTGCCGCGCGCCTGCACCGTCACGTAGTTCCAGGTCGGCACGACTTTGCCGTGCTCGGCCTTGCTCGGGTAGAACGACGGTGACACATACGCCTGCGGGCCCTGGAAAACCACCAGCGAGTCGACGTCGAGCCGGGATTCACGCCACAGCGGGTTGGCGCGCGCCACATGGCCGCGCAGGGTGCCGATCGGGGCCGGCTCGGGGTCGATCAGGAACGGCAGCGGGTTGGCCTGCAGGCCGGCGTCGCTCAGCGTCACCAGCAGCGCCAGCGGCTGCGCGCGCATCAGCGTGTGCATCACGTCGACGCGCGCTTCTTCGAAATGGGTCGGCAGGTACATGTCTTAGGATGCTTGTCGCTGGGCAATCTCTCAGGCGTCGAAGACCGGCTCGCAGCGCACCTCGGTCTTGACGGAGTTGGCGAGGAAACACGCGGCGTGCGCCTCATGATGGAGCCGCTGCAGTTCGGCATTGTCAGGCCGCCGGGTGCCATTGAAATGCACGGCCGGGCGCAGCGTGACCACCGTCATCACCATCTGACGCTGGGCATTGCGCGCCAGGACGCCCGACGCATCATCGCGGTAGTCGTCGACCTGCCAGCCGGCGGCCGCCGCGATCGACAGGAACCACAGCATGTGGCAACTCGACAGCGACGCGACGAAGGCCTCTTCGGGGTCGACACCCGCCGGGTCCGACCAGGGCAGCGGCACCACCTGCGGCGACGACGACGCCGGCACGACAGTGCCGCCGTCGAAGTGCCAATCGTGGCGGCGGCTGTAGTGGTTGTCGGTGAACGACGCCCCGTGGCGCTGCCAGCGAACGCTGGCCTGGTAGTTCGACATGACCGGACATTCCCTTCTTCGCGGAAGTGGACCGCTGCGCCCGCCATCGCGGGGCAACGGCCCGATTGTGAAACAAGCCTCGGGCGGCGGGACCAAGCCAGTGGCACGAGTCGCTGCGTGACGCGCACCGATGTCACGGAAATCACACGGCGCCGCCCATCGTGCACCGGGCATTACGAGTCCTTACCCCCGCCGCAACCCTCGCTTGATAGCCTTTCAGGTCATGAACATGTCGTTTCCGAAGCAGCCGTTTGAAGCCCCGTTGCATCGACGCCTGGGCCTGGGATTCGTGCTGGGTCTGGCAGCCTGCGGCGGCGGCGGCGAGCCCGCCGGCACCGCAGCCACCCCCATGACGCCACCCTCCGCTGCGGCGTCGACACCCAGCAGTGCCGCTGCTTCGACCTGCGGACTGAACAACTTTCAGGCCAGCGCGCTGGCCAAGGTGAACCAGTACCGTGCGGCGGGTGCGACCTGCGGCAGTCATGGCGCATTTCCCTCCGCCGCAGCCCTGAGCTGGAATGCGTTGCTGACCCAGGCCGCCGAGGCCCATTCGCAGGACATGGCCGCGAACGACTTCTTCGCCCACAACAGTTTTGATGGCCGCACGTTCGACCAACGCATCACCGCAAGCGGATACAACTGGAGCCGCGTGGCCGAGAACATCGCTGCCGGCCAGGCCAGCGTCGACGAAGTGATGGCCGGCTGGATGGCCAGCGAAGGGCACTGCGTCAACATCATGAACGCCAGCCTCACCGAAATCGGCATGGTGTGCGTTGCCGGGTCGGCCAGCAACACCTACCGCACCTATTGGTCGATGGATCTGGGCAGACCGCGCTGACCTGGGGGGCGCCGCGCCCCACGGGGCCGCATCACTCGGCGCCCGCAATCACCCCACCGCCCAGGCAGACCTCAGCGTCGTAAAGCACCGCCGACTGACCCGGCGTCACGGCCCATTGCGGCTGCTCGAAGCGCAACGCGAATTCGCGCCCATCCGAACCCGACAGGGTCTGCAGCGCACACGCGGCGTCGGCTTGCCGATAGCGCGTCTTCGCCGCGCAATGCGCCGCCTCAGGCGCCACCCCCGCCACCCAGCTCGCGTCGGCCGCGCGCAGAGTGGTCGATTGCAGCCAAGGGTGGTCATGACCCTGCACCACGATCAGGGTGTTTGCGGCCATGTCCTTGCGCGCGACGAACCAGGGTTCGTGGTCGCAACCGCCCGTAGCCGCCGCCGGCGCGCGTTGTGCCGATGCCACCGAATGCGCCTTGAGCCCGCCGATGCCGATGCCCTTGCGCTGCCCGAGGGTGTAGAAACTCAGGCCCACATGCTCGCCGATGACGCGGCCGCGCTCGTCCTTGATCGGCCCCGGTGTGTTGGCCAGATAGCGGTTCAGGAACTCGCGGAACGGTCGCTCGCCGATGAAGCAGATGCCGGTCGAATCGCGTTTGTGCGCCACCGGCAGATCAATCTCGGCGGCGATGCGCCGGACCTGGCTCTTCGGCAGCTCGCCGACCGGAAACCACGTCCTGGCCAACTGCGCCTGCGTCAGGCGGTGCAGGAAGTAGCTCTGGTCTTTCAGCGGGTCCAGCCCCTTGAGCAGCTCGAAGCGCCCGTCGCGCTCGCGCACGCGAGCGTAATGGCCGGTCGCGATTCGCTCGGCGCCGAGCCGCAGTGCATGGTCCAGAAAGGCCTTGAACTTGATCTCGGCATTGCACAAGATGTCGGGGTTGGCTGGCGCTAGCCAAGCATAATCGCCAACCACCACGCTGCCTCCCACCATAGTTTGTGCAATCACTGCAGAGTGCCGACCGATAATCACATTGTGCGAGACGTGGCATTGATTGTCTATGCGTGCGCCAGCACGAATAATGGTATCGCTCAGTGTTCCACGATCAATCGAAGTATTGGC
>JANNKS010000617.1:0-2537 GCA_031396425.1 Rhizobacter sp.
GCGGCGAACGGGTTGGTGCCCGACGAGCCGCAAAGGCGCACCGTCGAGGTCGAGGCATTCTGTTCGTGATCGGCATGCAGGATGAAGATGCGGTCCATCGCACGCACCAGCACATCGTTGGGAACGTACTCCTCGCATGGCGTGGCGAACATCATGCGCATGAAGTTGCCGGCGTAGGTCAGGTCGTTCTTCGGGTAGATGTAGGGCTGGCCGCAAGAGTACTTGTAGGCCATCGCCACCAGCGTGGGCATCTTGGCGATCAGGCGGATCGCGGAAATCTCGCGGTGTTGCGGGTTGGTGATATCGGTGCTGTCGTGATAGAACGCCGACATGCCACCCACCAGGCCGGTCAGGATGGCCATCGGGTGCGCATCGCGCCGAAAGCCACGCAGGAAGAACTGCATCTGCTCGTTCACCATCGTGTGGTTCGTGACGCGCTTCGTGAAATCAGCCCTCTGCGCCGCATTGGGCAGCTCGCCATACAGCAGCAGGTGGCAGGTTTCGAGGAAATCGCAATTCACCGCCAGCTGTTCAATGGGATAGCCGCGATACAGCAACTCACCCTTGTCACCATCGATGTAGGTGATCTGTGAACTGCACGATGCCGTCGACAGGAAGCCCGGGTCGTACGTGAACTTGCCGGTTTGCGCATACAGCTTGCGGATGTCGATGACATGTGGGCCTACCGTGCCCTTGTAGATCGGCAGTTCCATGCTCGGGCTGCCATCGGAGAATGTCAGCGTGGCTTTGACGTCAGAGGGGGTCATGCTCGTATCCTTCTTTCAGTAGGCTAGTTCGATTTCAGGGCGCGGCTTCATTGCGGCACGCGAATCAGCTGCAGGACATTGCGAATCGCAGGGCCATCCAGCTCGGGTGCGAGTTCACTGCGCCGCAGAAACAGATCCAGCAAGTCGTTATCGGCCAACTCCATCAGGGCCTGCAAAGCCTGCGCCTGCGATTGCGTGATGGATGCCTCGTGGCGCGCAAAGAAGCGTTCAATGAAAAGGTCGTTCTCGAGCAAGCCGCGTCGGCAGCGCCATTTCAGCTTGCTCAGAAAACGGGCGTCGACGGCGCTGTCCATGTTCAGCCCTAGACGGCGCGGCGCACCATCATCTCCTTGATCTTGCCGATCGCCTTGGTCGGGTTCAGGCCTTTGGGGCACACATCAACGCAATTCATGATGGTGTGACAACGGAACAGCCGGTACGGGTCTTCGAGATTGTCGAGCCGCGCTTCGGTGTCCTGATCGCGGCTGTCGGCAATGAAGCGATAGGCCTGCAGCAGCCCGGCAGGGCCGACGAACTTGTCCGGATTCCACCAGAAGCTCGGGCAACTCGTCGAGCAGCTTGCGCACAGGATGCACTCATACAACCCGTTGAGCTCGTCGCGCTCTTCCGGGGACTGCAGGCGTTCCTTCTCGGGTGGCCGTTCGTCGTTGACGAGGAACGGCTTGATCGAGTGGTACTGCTTGAAAAACTGGGTCATGTCGACGATCAGGTCGCGGATCACCGGCAAACCCGGCAGCGGCTTGAGCACGATCGGGTCTTTCAGCGTCAGCATGTTGGTCAGGCACGCCAACCCGTTTTTGCCGTTGATGTTCATCGCGTCCGACCCACACACCCCTTCGCGACAGGAGCGACGGAAACTCAGGGTCGGGTCGACCGCCTTGAGCTTGCCCAAGGCATCGAGCAGCATGCGTTCGCTGCCATCGAGTTCAACCACCAGCTGCTGCATTGCCGGCTTCGCATCGGCATCCGGGTTGTAGCGGTAGACCTGGAAAACGCGCTGGGTCATGGGTGAGGTTCCTGCGTTTCGGCGAGAGGGTTCAGAAGGTGCGGATCTTCGGCGGTATGGATTCGGTGGTCAGCGGCTGCAGGCGCACCGGTTTGTAGTCGAGCCGGTCGCCGTCGGAAAACCAAAGCGTGTGCTTCATCCAGACCTTGTCATTGCGGCCATTCGGAAACTCGGCCGAGTCGGCGTAGTCGTTGACCGTATGCGCGCCGCGGCTTTCGTGACGCGCGGCGGCCGACACCATCGTGGCGCGCGCCGATTCGATCAGGTTCTCGACCTCCAGCGCTTCGATGCGCGCCGTGTTGAACACCTTGGACTTGTCGGCCAGGTGGATGCCCTTGACGCGCTCTGACAGGGCCTTGATCTTGCCCACGCCCTCGTCCATTGCGGCCTGGGTGCGAAAAACGCTCGCGTGTTGTTGCATCGCCGCGCGAATGTCGTTTGCCACGTCCTGTGCATACTCGCCGCTCGCGCTGCCGTCCAGCCGGGCAAGGCGGGCGCGACTCTGATCTGCAGCGTCTTCCGGCAGGGGCTTGTGTTGTTGGGAAGCGAGCTTGGCGTCGACGATGTGGTTGCCCGCGGCCCGGCCGAACACCAGCAGGTCGAGCAAGGAGTTGGTGCCGAGCCGATTCGCACCGTGCACGCTCACGCACGAACACTCGCCCACCGCGTACAGGCCGTTCACGACGCTGTTCGGGTCGCCTGCGGTCGGAACCGCGACCTGGCCATGGATCGTGGTCGGAATG
>JANNKS010000627.1:0-4512 GCA_031396425.1 Rhizobacter sp.
TCTGGCGCGCGGCATGCACATCGACGACTTCGCGCCCAACCTGTCGTTCTTCTTAAGCAACGGCATGGACCCGGAGTACACCGTGATGGGACGCGTGGCACGGCGCCTCTGGGCAGTGGCGATGCGCGACCGCTACGGCGCCAACGAGCGCAGCCAGAAGCTCAAGTACCACGTCCAGACCAGCGGGCGCAGCCTGCACGCCCAGGAAATCCAGTTCAACGACATCCGCACCACGCTGCAGGCGCTGATCGCCGTCTATGACAACTGCAATTCACTGCACACGAATGCCTATGACGAAGCGATCACCACGCCCACCGAAGAAAGCGTGCGCCGCGCGATGGCGATCCAGCTCATCATCAACCGCGAATGGGGCCTGGCGAAGAACGAAAACCCGAACCAGGGCGCCTTCGTCATCGATGAGCTGACCGAACTGGTGGAGGAAGCGGTGCTGTCGGAGTTCGAGCGGATCGCCGAGCGCGGCGGTGTGCTGGGTGCGATGGAAACCGGCTACCAGCGCGGCAAGATCCAGGAGGAGTCGATGCACTATGAAATGCAGAAGCACACCGGCGAATACCCGATCGTCGGCGTGAACACCTTCCGCAGCCCGGCGGGCGACAGCACGCCGCAGGTGATTGAACTGGCGCGTTCCACCGAAACCGAAAAACAGTCTCAGTTGCAGCGGCTCGCCGACTTCCAGGCGCGCCACGCCAAGGCGGCGCCGGCGATGCTGCATCGGTTACAGCAGGCCGTGATCGCGAACCGCAACGTGTTCGAAGTCCTGATGGACGCGGTGCGGGTGTGTTCGCTCGGGCAGATCACGAACGCGCTGTTCGAGGTGGGTGGGCAGTACCGGCGCAGCATGTAGATCGGCGTGGTCGCCGCGCGCCGTCTGGGTCGGCTGGCTGGCGAGCAAGGTCGTCGTTTCTTACACTTCAGTCGTGAAAACGAGCCACATTGAGATCGATCGCCGCGTTGTGTTGTCCGCCGGACTGGCAGCGCTGATCGGCGTGCCCACTCGTGTGCGTGCCGACGAAGGGGAACTTGTTCGCGCCCTGCGACATGGTGGCGTTGCGCTGCTGATGCGCCATGCCCAAACGACGCCGGGCGTCGGCGACCCGCCCGGCTGGAAGCTTGAACAATGCGCCAGCCAGCGCAATCTCGACGACTTGGGCATCGCCCACGCGACGCGCATTGGACGCTGGTTCGCCGAGCGCAGGTTGCGGCCGACGGCGGTGCGCCATTCACCCTGGTGCCGAACGCGTGACACCGCGCGGCTGGCGTTCGGTCGCAGCGAGCCGTGGGCGGCGCTGTCCAATATCTTCGAAGATCGGAGCGGCGCCGACGCCCAGGCGATCGAGGTGCGCCGGTTCGTCGACACGTTGAAGGCAGACGATCTGGTCGTGCTCGTGTCGCATGGCTCGACGATCACCCATGTCGTAGGCGTGGGCACTGCGCCAGGCGAGGCAGTCGTGGTGCGGCGCCGGCAGGGCTCGCCCGATGCCGCAGCCGTCGGTGCCGGGTCGATCGAAGTGCTGGGTCGCCTGCGGGTGCCATAGTGTCTTCGGCCCCGCTGCATCGCTTGGCATGCGGAGCGCGCCGCTTCGTCTGGGGCTTGGCGATGGCGTCGTGGACCTGCTGCGGATCGGTTCTCGCGCAGGCCAGTGCGGCGGCGCTGCGCCTGCTCGAAGCCACGCCCGAGGCCGACCGCCACGTTCTGCAGTGGCCATTCAGCGGCGAGGCCCGCAGCAACTGGCACTACACGCCGCGCAGCCGCGACGGCCTCGCCTGGCGGGCGATGTCGCCGCTGCAGCGCGAGGCATCTACCTCGCTGCTGCGCTCCGCGCTCAGCGAGCCCGGTCTGGCCAAGGTGCGTGCGCTCATGTCGCTGGAGATCGCGCTGCGCGAACTCGAGACCTTCGGCCTGTCACGCGATCCCGACAACTACGCGATCGCACTCTATGGGCAGCCTGCGGCCGACGGTGCGTCGGCATGGGGCTGGCGCATCGAAGGGCATCACCTGTCGCTGCATTTCAGTCTGAACGGGGACCGCGTCGTCGCCTCGCTGCCGCAGTTCTTCGGTGCGAACCCGGCCCTGGTGCCGCGCGACATCGCGGGCGGGCCGCGCAAAGGGTTTCGGCTGCTTGCCGACGAGGAGGATGGTGCGTTTGAATGGCTCGCGAGCCTGAGCCCGGCGCAACGCCGGATTGCGGTATTCGACGCGCGGCCATTCGGCGACATCGTGTCGCGCAACGGGGCACGCGCGAGTCCTCTCGCGGCAGTCGGCCTGTCATTCGCCGACATGAACGCGGCCCAGCGGGCTGGCGTGCTGAACCTGATCACCACGTTTGCCGAGCACCTGCGGCCCGAGTGGGCCGAGGCACGGATGGCACGCTTACGTGCTGGCGGGCTGGAGTCGATCCGTTTCGGCTGGGCTGGTTCGGGGAATCTCGGCGAGCCGTACTACTTCCGCATCCAGGGCGCGACGTTCCTGATCGAGTTCGACAACTCCGGTGGCAACCACATCCATTCGGTGTGGCGCGATTTTCTGGGCGACTGGGGGCGCGATGTGCTGGCCGATCACTACCGGCGCGCAGTCGCCGAAGGCCAGCCGCACCGCAAGCCTTGAATCGCTCCATAGGGTGAACGCGCGCCACAGCACTCTCTCGCAGCACTCTCTCGCAGCACTCATGGCACGAGCGGCGCAGCGCGAATCTGGCGCTGCCCATGGCGCGGGTCGAGGTTCACTTTCGTCAGGTCGCCTAGCACAAAGGGCAACGCCATCAGGCGGGCATTCATGACCCGGAACCACAGCGGCGGCACGTAAGCGAGCGGGAACATGCCGAAGTAGCCGCTGGGCAACTGCGGCAGGGTATCGAAGTGGCGGAGGCTCTGGTAGCGCCTTGACGGGTAGGCGTGGTGGTCGGAGTGGCGCTGCAGGTGGAACAACACCAGGTTGGTCACGAGGTGGTTGGTGTTCCACGAATGGTGCGGCTGCGGCGCCTCATAGCGGGGCGCCTGCGCCGTCGAACCCGGCAGTTCGGCGCGCAGCAGGCCGTAGTGCTCGACGTAGTTCGCCGAGGTCAGCTGCCACCACGCCACCACGTTGTGCACCGCGAGAAACGGCAGCATCACGGCACCCCAGGCCAGCACCAGGCTGCTCTGCAGCAGCAGCGTGATCGCATACGACTGCAGCAACGTGTTGTGGACGCTCCAGCGCGATTGGCCGCGCCCGGCCAGGCGTTCCGCCTCGAGCGCCCAGGCGCGCCGCACGCCACCCGGCAGTTCGCGCAGCGCGAAGCGGTAGATGCTCTCGCCCATGCGTGAGCTGGCGTGGTCGTGCGGCGTGGCGACCCAGCGGTGGTGGCCGCGGCCATGTTCCACCGTGAAGTGTCCGTACGCCGGAACCGCCAGCACCAGGCGGGCAAGCCATTGTTCGAGCCGGGTGTTCTTGTGGCCCAGCTCATGGCCGGTGTTGATGCCCAGGCCGGAACCGGCGCCGGCCACATAGCCGAGCAGCACCACCGCCCACCACGACAGCGCCTGCGTGCCGACCCACCAGGCGCAACCGATCAGCGCGACGAAGTGCAGCGGCACGGTCGCCCAGGTCAGCCAGCGGTAGTAGCGGTCGGCTTCGAGCTGCGCCACGACCTCCTCGGGTGGGTTGCTCAGGTCCTCGCCGATCAGCGCGTCAAGCAACGGCATCAGGCCGTAGCTGATGAGCAGCGGCAAGGCCAGCGCGATCTGCCAGCCGCTCGCCGCGTGCGCTGCGATGCCGGTGAACGGCATCAGCGGGTAGAGCACCGACAGCGACCACCAGGCGCGTTTGCGATCGCGGTAGGTCACGGGCTTGCCTGTATTGCTGAGGGCGTGGAGCGTGCGGGCCATGGTGGGAGCATACGCAAGGCCGACCCGACGCGCCATCGTTGCGGCGCCGGGTTTGCGACTTGTCAGCCTGGTGTAGCCAAATCGGAATATCGTTCCGGTTTCCGGTTCGAAACCGCAACCCCAGGAGACGCACATGGCATTCCCAAGAGAAGTTTTCGTGGTCGGCGCCGCGCGCAGCGCGATCGGCACCTTTGGCGGCAGCCTGAAAGACGTGCCGCTCGCCGACCTGGCGACATTGATCGTGAAGAACGCGCTCGAACGCAGTGGCGCGCCGGCCGCCAGCGTCGGCCACCTGGCGATGGGGACGGTGATCCCTACCGAACCGCGCGACGCCTACCTCAGCCGCGTGGCGGCCGTCAACGCCGGCCTGTCGAAAGAGACGCCCGCATTCAACGTCAACCGCCTGTGCGGCTCGGGCCTGCAGGCGATCATCTCGGCATCGCAGGCGATCCTGCTCGGCGATTGTGAAGTGGCGATCGGCGCCGGCGCCGAATCGATGAGCCGCGGCGCCTACCTTCGCCACCGTGCGCGCAAGGGACGACCCCGGCAGAGCGAGCGCCCAGGCACTGGCCACCCTGGGGCAGCCACCGGCGTACGAAACCCTGGCGAACCGCGGCGCGTGGCGCC
>JANNKS010000647.1:0-4693 GCA_031396425.1 Rhizobacter sp.
GGCCATATCAATGCCGGCCTATTTGGTGTTGCTGCGCGTAGAGATTGCCCGTTTCACCCGGGTTTCGAGGTTGCCCTCTCGCCCGACTCGTCTCTGTTGCTCTGATCCTCACCTCGCGGTGGACAGCCGTTAGCTGCTACGCCGCCCTGTGCAGTCCGGACCTTCCTCCAGTGCACCCTTTCGAGTCTCGCACCAGCGGCGGTCTGGCTTGCTTCACCGCCGCATTGTCCCACGCTGCTCAACAGATCACCTGCGTGCTGCACACTGCGCGGTTTCGCGTTGGGAACGGCCCGTTGGCTCACGGGGTCGGCAGCGTTTGCGGCATCATGCGGGGTCCGACAGTCGCCTCAGGAGGCCTCGATGAAATTCGACAACGTTCTGCAAAGCATCGGCAACACGCCGCACATCCGCATCAACCGCCTGTTCGGCGCTGCCCAGGTCTGGGTCAAGTCCGAGCGCGCCAACCCGGGCGGATCGATCAAGGACCGCATCGCGTTGTCGATGGTGGAAGACGCCGAGCGCAGCGGCGCGCTCAAGTCCGGCGGAACGATCATCGAGCCGACCTCGGGCAACACCGGCATCGGCCTGGCGATGGTTGCCGCGGTGAAGGGCTACAAGCTGGTGCTGGTGATGCCCGACAGCATGAGCATCGAACGGCGCCGCCTGATGCTCGCCTACGGCGCGACGTTCGAACTCACTCCCCGCGAAAAGGGCATGAAGGGATCGATCGCGCGCGCCCAGGAACTGGTGGCCGCCACGCCCGGCGGCTGGATGCCGCAGCAGTTCGAAAACCCCGCGAACATCGAGGTGCACGTGCGCACCACGGCACAGGAAATCGCGGCCGACTTTCCGCAGGGGCTGGACGCACTCATCACCGGCGTGGGCACGGGCGGGCACCTGACCGGCTGCGCCCAGGTGCTGAAGGCCAAATGGCCGAAACTGAAGGTCTTCGCGGTGGAGCCCACCGCATCGCCTGTGATCAGCGGTGGTCAGCCCTCGCCGCACCCGATTCAGGGCATCGGCGCAGGCTTCGTGCCGAAGAACCTGCAGACCGAATTGCTCGACGGCGTGATCCAGGTCGAAGCCGAAGCAGCGCGCGACATGGCGCGCCGCTGCGCACGCGAAGAGGGCCTGCTGGTGGGCATTTCGTCTGGCGCCACGCTCGCGGCGATCGCGCAAAAACTCCCCGATCTCGGCGTCGGTGCGAAAGTGCTCGGCTTCAACTACGACACCGGCGAGCGCTACTTGTCGATCGAAGGTTTTCTGCCGGCCTGAACACCGCCGGGTCGGCGTAAAACTCCGGCGCCTGGTTCGCCGGCCACCAGTGCGGCACGCCGAGCACCGGCAACGGTGCATCGGCGGGCGAGCAAGGGTCGACGTCTGGCACGGCGTCGTCGGCACCGGCGCCCCAGGACTGCGGTGCGAACCAGACATGCGCGGTGCTGGCCTTGCGCGGTTGCACCAGCTTCTCGAGCAACGCGTGGCCGACGACGACCAGTTGCGCTTCGCTCCACAGGCCGCGTCCCGCCACGAACAGTTCGCTCCATTCGCGTCGCCGCAGGGGTTCGGTCAAAGCTGGCGGCGCGCAGAGTAACGCGCCGTTTTCGTCGAAGAGGGTCAGGGCGTCGCGCACGGCGCCGCGCCTGTCGGCGACTCCGTGGCGAAATATCTCGGCGGCGTGCAGATGATTGAGCCGACGCTTGAGTGCCGGAAACCGCAGCCAGACCAGGGCGTTGAAAAAATCGTGCAGGTTGTCGCGCGTCGGCACCTGGCCGGTGTGCGCGATGAAAGTCTCGTAGGCTTGCGTGCCTTGCTCGTGCGCCGGAACGAACAGCGGTGCGGCCGCGCAACGCAGCGCATTGAGCACCGGCACCAGGTTCGCGCCGGCCGCAGTGGCTTGCCGCGCCGCCTCGCCCAGTTCGCGATACGGCGCAAACCACGGCCGCTCCCAGGCGATGCTCCGCAGCGCCTCGTGCATCAGCCTCGGTTGGGTTTGGCCAGGCGTTTGTCGCGCACCGCGACGTCCGATTTGCCTTCGTTCGCCCATTCGAAGAGCTGCGTGGCGAACAGCAGCTTGCTCAAGGTGGAGTACCCGTAGTTGCGCGGGTCGAACGACGCCTGGTTGGCGATCTGCTGGCCCAGGGCGCCGACGCGCGCCCAACCTTCGTCATCGGCGGCCGCCTGCACCGCGTTGCGCAGCAGCGTGACGAGCTTGGCGTCCTGTTTGAGCTGCGAGGTGCTCATGCGCAGCGGCGCCGCGGGTGCGTCGTCGCTCACGTCGGCCGCGGTGCTGGCGCCGAGCTGATCGAGGAACAGGAACCGCGAGCAGGCGTTGACGAAGGGCTCCGGCGTCTTCTGCCCACCGAACCCATACACCGCCGCGCCTTTTTCGCGCAGGTGCATCACCAGCGGCGTGAAGTCGGCATCCGACGACACGATACCAAAGGCATCGGGCCGGTCGGTGTACAGCAGCGCGAGCGCGTCGATCACCATCGCCATGTCGCTCGCGTTCTTGCCCTTGCTGTAATCGAACTGCTGCATCGGTCGGATGGCATGCTCGTGCAGCACGTCCTCCCAGCCCTTCAACTCGTTCTTCTTCCAGTTGCCGTAGGCGCGGCGAATGCTGGTTTCGCCAAACGTCGACAACTCGTTGAGGATCAGGTCGATCTTCTTCGCCGGCGAGTTGTCGGCGTCGATCAGCAGCGCAACGCGCGGTTTGCGTTCAAGTGTCATGCAGCCTCCAGGCCAGGGACTCGCCACCGCGCAGGGGTTTGAGCGTCGCCTCGCCGAACGGCAGGGTGTCGGGAACGGTCCAGCGTTCGCGACGCAGCGTCACGGTGCCGGTGTTGCGCGGCAGGCCATAGAAGTCGGCGCCATGGTGGCTGGCAAAACCTTCCAAGCGATCGAGTGCGCCGACGCTGTCGAACGCTTCCGCATACAACTCCAGCGCCGTCAGCGCGGTGTAGCAACCCGCGCAACCCACCGCGTGCTCCTTCAGATGGGCCGCATGCGGCGCGCTGTCGGTGCCGAGAAAGAACTTCGCGCCGCCCGAAGTGGCGGCAGCCATGAGCGCACGGCGGTGCTCTTCGCGCTTGAGCACCGGCAGGCAGTAGTAGTGCGGACGGATGCCACCGGTGAAGATCGCGTTGCGGTTGTACAGAAGGTGGTGTGCGGTGATCGTCGCCGCGGTGCGTGGGCCGGCCTCGGCGACGTACTGCGCCGCCTCCCGCGTCGTGATGTGCTCGAACACGATCTTCAGTTCGGGGAAGTCACGCCGCAGCCCGGTGAGCTGGGTGTCGATGAACAGCGCCTCGCGATCGAACAGGTCAATCGCCGGGTCGGTGACTTCGCCATGCACCAGCAACAACAGGCCTTCGCGCTGCATCGCCTCCAGCGTCGCGTGAACCCTGGACAAGTCCGTTACGCCGGCGTCGCTGTTCGTCGTCGCGCCCGCCGGGTACAGCTTGACGGCCAAGACGCCCGCCGCCTTGGCGCGGCGGATCTCGTCAGGCGGCAGCCGGTCGGTCAGGTACAGCGTCATCAGCGGCTCGAACGCCGAGCCGGCGGGCAGGGCCTTTCGGATGCGATCGCGATAGGCCAGCGCCATCGCCGTTGTCGTGACCGGCGGCTTCAGGTTGGGCATGATGATCGCGCGACCGAACTGGCGTGCGGTGTGCGCCACCACGGCGGCGAGTGCGGCGCCATCGCGCAGGTGCAGATGCCAGTCGTCGGGGCGGGTGATGAGCAGGGCCTCGGTCATGCGCGAGATTCTCGCACCCGGGGCAGGCCCGCACTTGCCGGGCCGCAAGCCCGGCTGCCGCGCACTCGATGACGTCCTGACGCGTTTCGCAGCGTCAGGTCGGCTCGCGCAGAAACTCCCACAGCGCCAGCGCGCCGGGCTTGTGGCCCCGGGTCGCCTCAGGCCGGGCGCGATAGATGCGAATCTCCATCGTCAGTTCGTGCCGCCCGGTCGTGCAGGCGCGCACCAGGCGGCGCGCTTTCACTTCCTTCTTCACCGAACTGGCCGGCAGAAAGGCCAGGCCATGGCCTTCGATGGCCATCGCCTTCAGGCCTTCGGCCATGTCGGTTTCGTAGATGGCATCGAGCTTGAGCGGCGCGTCGGCCTGCTTGGCGATCACGTCGACCAGGCGCCCGAGGTAAGCCCCGGCGCCATAACTCAGAAACGGAACGCTGCGCGCCGTGGCGTCGTCGAGGCGAAACATGGGTTCGCCCTTGTCATTGGCACGCGCGTAGGGAGCCAGCGTTTCCACGCCCAGACTGAGCATGTCGTAGCGCTCGGGGTTGAGTTGCAGCGGCTGCGACGGATGGTGGTAGGCGATCAGCAAATCACAGTGGCCTTCGGTAAGGTGCATCACGGCATCGTGCACGTTCAAACCGATCAGGCGGCTCTTGAAGGCACCGAAGCGGGTGCGCAGGTCCATCACCCAATGCGGGAAGAACGAGAACCCGAGTGAATGCGGAACCGCAAATTCGATCACGTCGTTTCCGCCGGGCTGGTGGCTGCGCAACATGTTGCGGGTCGACTGCAACGCGCCGAGCATGTCCAGCGCATGCGAGTGCAGCACTTCGCCGGCGGCGCCAAACCCGACCGGGTGATGGCCGTGTTGGGTACGTTGGATGGGTTTGTGCTCTTTGGGCGGACGAGTACTGAGTTCTGGATCAATGATGGTGT
>JANNKS010000761.1:0-6225 GCA_031396425.1 Rhizobacter sp.
TCTACACGCTGAACCAGGCCGCGCTCACCACCGAAATCTGGCAGCGGCTCAGCCTGTCTTCGCGCGCGTAAGTGCGCCTAGTACGAAGCGCCGCGCACCTCGGGTCCGCAGGCATCACGCCATTCCGCCTCGACAGTGGCGGTCGCCAGCACGCCGGCCAGCGAATCGGCGAAATTGAACGGATCCATCCCCAGTTCCAGCAGCCGCACCACGGTTTCGGGCGCGCTGTTGGTGTGCAGCGTGCTGACCACCAGGTGGCCGGTGAGCGACGCCTCGACCGCCATCTGCGCCGTTTCGGCGTCGCGAATTTCACCCAGCATGATGACGTCCGGGTCGGCGCGCAGGAACGAGCGCAGCACCTTCGCGAAGGTCCAGTCGGCGCGCGTATTGACCTGCACCTGGCGCAACCCCGGCTGGGTGATTTCGATCGGGTCTTCGACGGTCCAGATCTTGCGCTCGGGCACGTTGATGTGGCTGAGCGCCGAATGCAGCGTGGTGGTCTTCCCGGAGCCGGTCGGGCCCACGCACAGCACCAGGCCGTGCGGCCTTTCGACTGCGCGCATCAATTGCTTGAGGTTGTAGTCCGACAGGCCCAGGTTGATCATCGGGATCGGCTTGGCGGACGCGAGGATGCGCATCACCACGTCTTCCAGCCCACTGTTGGTGGGGATGGTGGCGACGCGCAACTCGACCTTGTGGTGCGGGGAGAATTTGGCGAAGTTGATCTTGCCGTCCTGGCCCTTGCGCTGCTCGGAGATGTCCAGGCCGCACATCACCTTGATGCGTGCGATCAGCGGCTTGCGGTAGCTCGCCGGCAGCTCGAGGTAGGTGCGCATCAGGCCGTCCTTGCGGAAGCGCAGGCGGATCTTCTCGCGCCCCGGATAAGCCTCGATGTGGATATCGGACACGCCCTCCTTGTAGGCCTCGATGATCATGTTGTTGATCAACCGCACCAGCGAGTTGCTCGAGGTCTCGACCGGTCCCGCCTCGTCGAGGCGCGAGCGCGCGGCGCCCTCGCGTTCCAGGGTTTCGACCAGCTTGTCGGTGTCGTCGCTGTCGTCGTCGGTTTCGGCGTTGACCGAATCCTTGTTGAAGTAGCGGCCAGTGTCGGCGCCAAGTTTTTCGTACGCCGCCGAGAGCACGTCTTCGATCGAATCCGAGTGCACCAGCACCGGAATGACCTTGACCTGCGCGACGAATTCGACCTCATCGAGCGCGGCGCGCCGGCGTGCCGGGTCGTCGATCGCCACCACAAGCCGGCCACCCCGCACCAGCAGCGGCACGACCTGCAGACGAGACGCCACCGCATAGGCGAGTTTGGTGAGCGCGGCGGCCTCGATCGGAAACGCGTCGACGTTCACCAGCGGGTAGCCCATTTTTCGCGCCAGCGCGACGCGCAGGTCATCGGTGGTGACCACGCCCATGCGCACCAGGAGTTCACCCAGCGGCACGTTGCGCTCGACCTGCTGCTGGGCGAGCGCCTCGTCGAGTTCGAGCTTGGTCACCATGCCGAGCGACAGCAGTGCCTCGCCGATGCGCACCATCGGCATCTTCGACTGCTGGTCGATCGCGTCGATCAGCTGCTGGGGCGACACGACCTGGCGCACCAGCAGGATGTCGCCGATCTTGCGGTGCCGCATCTCGGCCTGCGCGTCTGCCGCCTTGTCGACCTGCGCCTGCGTGGCGCGCGCCTGCTCCACCAGCACCTCGCCGATGCGCGCGCCCATCGCCACTGCGGTGTAGGCCGCGCGCGGCACGAACATGCGCACCACAGCGCCCGCGGGCCCGGCGGTGGGGAACAGGAACAGGCCGAAGTCGAATTCGAAATGGCCGGCGGTTTCCCCGCGCAGCTTGCCGCCGCCAACCAGCGACACGCTGTAGGCGCTCGGGCGCCGGTCGGCGAGCATGCCGGCATGCGGGTCGCCCTTGGCGAGCGGAACCGGTGAGATCGGCGTGGTCAGCGTGATCGACAGGAAGTCGCTGAAGCGCAGCGGCATGGTGGTGCGCGCCGGCGGAATCTGCACGTAGGCCACCGCCTGCTCGGGCACGAAGAAGGTCAATCGCCCGCTGCTGCGCACGCCGGTGAGCCCGACGATCTCGCAGCCCAGCGGATCGGTCTGGCTCTGCGCTTCGGGGTAAGTGGCATAGGGAGGCGACGGCCACACAAATCCGGCCGGGCTGACCTTCTCAACTTCCGGCGGCAATTCCAGCGTTGACGGGATCGTTGCTATGTCCCAGTCCGGCACTGGTGGTCTGTCTGACATCTCGCTCCCCGCGGTCGTGCCCGCAACGCTGCGCCCAACGGACGCGCGCGCGCGCACCCGTTACAAGCTGGGGATGGTATCGCAAGCGCCTGTTTTCCCCTCTGACCGGCGTGCGTTCCGCGGCCTCGAGGCAGGGCCTGCGCCACATGCGTCACGAATCGAAGCGCCGACCTGGGCAATTGCGTGCCGGGCCCAGGCGCTGGGCCGCCCTGCAGGGCAGATCTGGCGAGACGTTCAGGGCAGGTGCTTGTGCAGTTTGACCGCTTCGAGCGAGCGCCGGCGCAGCTTGATGTTGAGCATCTCGACGCCGATCGAAAACGCCATTGCGAAATAGATGTAACCCTTGGGCACATGGGTGTCAAAACCTTCGGCGATCAAGGTGGATCCGACCAGCACCAGGAACGACAGCGCGAGCATCTTGATGGTCGGGTGGCGATCGACGAATTCGCCGATGGTTCGCGCAGCGAACATCATCACCGCCACCGAAGCGAGGATCGCGATCACCATCACGCTCACGTCGTCGGCCAGGCCGACCGCGGTGATCACGGAGTCGAGCGAGAACACGATGTCGATGATGGCGATCTGCACCAGCACGCCGGCGAAGCTGGCGCCGGCAGCGGCCGCGGTGTTTCCCTCGCCAGACGTGGAGTCTTCGCCTTCGAGCGAGTTGTGGATTTCGTGAACGCTTTTCCACAGCAGGAACAGCCCGCCGACGATCAGGATCAGGTCGCGCCCGGAAATCTCCTGCACCAGCGTGAACAAGGGTGTCGTCAGCTTCATGACCCAGGCCAGCGACAGCAACAGCAGGATGCGCGACACCATTGCCAGCCCCAGGCCGAGGCGGCGCGCCAGGTTGCGGCGCGCTTCGGGCAGGCGCCCGACCAGGATCGAGATGAAGATGATGTTGTCGATGCCCAGCACGATTTCCAGGGCTGTCAGGGTGGCCAGGGCGATCCAGGCGTTGGGGTCGGCGATCCAGTCGAACACGGGTGAGCCTTGAGTGGAAGTCTGCGACGGGCGCGATTCTGCCGTGCCAGCCGCACCGCCGCGCGTTTGACCTTGCCCGACCCGGGTGTACTGGGCCGCAGGTCGTCAGCGCTCGTCGCGGCGCCACACTGCGCCCAGCGACTTGAATTTCATCCACGCCGACAGCCGCTCGTCGGACAGCGCGTCGAGAAAATCGGACAGGCGCTTGGATTTGGCCATGGTGTAGATGGTGAGCGCCACGGTGGCGAGGAACACCGCGCCGAACCAGGCCAGGCGCCGGCCCGTTGAAGCGTCCGCCTCGGACAGCAGGTTCATGCCCAGAAAACCGGTCGTGACGGTGCCGATCAGGCCGAAGATCGTCACCACCGTCAGGCGTACCACGGTGTTCGCCTGGCGGCGCAGTGAATCGGCGTCGAGGTATTCGTTCATGTCGCCGATGCGCTCTTTCACTTCGGCATAGAGCGGGTCCAGCCCGAGGTGGGTGGCGCACAGGTGGTACAGCGCACGCACCTGCGCCTGCTCGGAAATCTCGTGGAACCAGTAGCGATGCGTGAAGCGCAGGAAGCCTTCGAAGCTGGCCCGGATGGTGCGCTTGAAACGCCGCACGCTGTCGGTATCGCCCACGTCCAGGCCCTTGAGCGCATGCACCAGCCGGTCGGAAAACATCAGCAGCGCGGCCTTCTGGAAATGCGCGATGAGAAAGAGCAGGAAATGCTGGTGCCGAAACTGCGCCAGCACACCGCGGTCGCGGCAGCCGAAGAACGCGCTGTTTGCATCGCCCACCACCACCAGCGCCTGGCCATTGCACAGGTAGCGGGTGTTCGGCGCGGCGCCGCTGGCGGTCCAGAAACGGTCGTAGCAGAAGCGCTGCTCGAAGTCGGCGAGGTGCTGCTCGGCGTACGGCAGGGCCTGCGCCGGATTCGCCGGCGCGCCCGGGTCGCTCGCCCCGGTGATCAGGCCCAGCCGGATGAATTCGCTGCGCGTCAAGGCGCGCGGATCGTCCAGCGCGAGGTAGGCCATCAGCGGCATGCGGTAGTACTCGATCTGACGGTAGCGCAACGCCCCCGCGCGTTCGGAATGGTCACTCACCAGCGGTTCGAGCAGGAACGCCCAATGCGCCGCGAAGCGCGGAGCGCGGTGTTCCGCCACATGGGCCAGGAAGGTGTCTCGCTCCTGCGCGTCCGATTCGGCCAGCACCCGGCCATCCGGGCCGAGCCATTCCACGTTGCGCATGCAATGCAGCGCGCGGCCCTGTGCATCCCACCCCGCCGGGTAGGCGCGCCCGAAACGGTGCAGCACGTCCTGCGCCTGCTGCAGCGCCAGGTCGGCGGCGGCCACTTCGACGTTCAGAAGCACCAGGTCGACGTCGAGGAAGAAGTACAGGTCGATGTGGACGATGTCGAGCGTCAACGGTTCGGCCTGGGCGGGTGAGGTCAGGCGCACTTTCGCGACGTCGCGACGCCGCCAGACCCGCATCGGCGAGCCGGTGCCGGGCTCGTCGGCATCGCGCCGGGCTCGCCCTTCGCCGTACAGGAATTGCTGCACATAGGGCAGGAAGGTGACGAACTCGTTGTAGTGGCGCTCATGAAAACTGCCACTGCCACCGTCGTATTCGTCGATCACTTCGCGCCACGGCGAAGCGTCGCCCAACTCGCGCAACAGTTGCCAGGGTTTGCGCCGCTGCCCTTCAGCGCCCAGCACCGGCATCAGATGCAGCGGCCACAGCAGCACCTGCCGGAGTTGTCGAACACGACCGGCGGCGCTCGGTGTTGACGGCGCAGCCTCGGGCGCGGCCTGCGTGGATTGCATCATGGCTCGCAGCGTCCTCAGGTGCGCGCCAGTGGGGCGGCGGACTGCGGTTCACCGCTGGCCGCCAGCATGCGGTTGCGCCCCTCGGCCTTGGCACGGTAGAGGGCCTGATCGGCCCAGCCATAGAGCTGATCGCCGGAAAGGCGGCTGTCGGAGCTGGCAACCGCGACCCCGCCTGAGACCGTGACACCGACCTCGGCCCCATCGCTCGCCGGCACTTTCAGCGCGGCGACCGCGGCACGCACGTCTTCACCGACGCGCATCGCGCCGGGCAGGTCGGTGGCGGGCAGCAGCATCAGGAATTCCTCGCCGCCGACCCGCCCCAGCACGTCGGACGCACGCAGCCGGGCGCGCACGGTCTGCGCGAAGGCCTTCAGTACCGCATCACCGGTGCGGTGGCCGAACCGGTCATTGACCAGTTTGAAATGGTCGATGTCGAGCAGCACCACTGCGACCGGGGCGCCGTCGCGCCGGCTGCGATGCAATGCATGCTGGAGCAGCGTGTCGGTGGTGCCGCGGTTCACGCAGCCGGTCAACACATCGTGCGAGGCGAGCTGGCTCATGCGGTTCGCAGCGCGCTCCAGGCTGGCCAGCACGAAGCCGAAGCCCGCACCGAGCAGGCTGACAAACGCGGTCAGGAAGGTCAGGCCCTGGCCAAGGCTGGCTTGCATCAATTCGACATAGTCCTGCGGCGCGAACAGGGTGTGCACCCCCCGGCACAGCAGCGCGAGCAAGGCCAGGCCCAGCGTGGCCGCGACGGTGCGCAATGAGCGCTCGGCGTGCCAGCCGCGGCGCACGATCAGCGCGACCGATGGGAACAGCAGTGCGGCCAGCACGAACGACATGACGCCGGTGCGTTGCACCAGCGGCCACGACATCATCTCGAACAGGCCCAGCGTCGACACCGCCCACACCGCCCAGATCCAGCGCGGCATCGGCCGGTCGAGCAGGAAGTGGTGCAGCGCAGCGCCCATGAACGTGACACCCAGCGCAATCATCGCGTTGCCGACCACGATGGACAGCCATTCCACGATCCAGGGGCGCAGAGCGAAGAATCCGAATCCGATCAGGAAGGCCCACACCCCGGCTGTCCAAAGGCGCAGTTCGGGGCCCGGCATCGTGTTGCGTTGCGCCATGACCAGCGCCAGCCCCAGCAGCGCAAAGC
>JANNKS010000666.1:0-2108 GCA_031396425.1 Rhizobacter sp.
CCGATCTTGCGGCGGTCGAGTTCCGCGCGGTAACCGGTGATGTAGCCCTTCTCTTCAAGCCACTTCACGCGCCGCCAGGTGGGTGCGGCCGACAGGCCGATGCGCGACGCCAGTTCAGCGTTGGACAAACGCGCGTCGGACTGCAGTTCGCGCAGGATGGACAGGTCGTAGCGGTCGAGCGCGCCGCCGTGGGCTTCGGCACTGTCGGGCCGGCTCGGCGGGGCATCCAGCGCGGCGGGCGAAACCCCCGCGGGAGTGGTCGACTTTGCGAGGGCTTTCCCCTGCTTTGGTTTTTTTAGCACCATTGTTCTCTTTTTCGGTTTATTGCAGCAAGCTTGTTGCGTCAAGCATGCCTGAACGGGCACTGAAAGAAAAGACACACTGCCTTGCTTTGCCTAAACTGCCACGCACCATCGCCAGGTCCGCAGGAGAACCCCCGCATGAACGCACCGTTGCCCGAGTCCATCCGCAAGGCCCTGGAAACCGTCACGCTCGACGACAAGTACAGCCTCGGCGCCGGGCGCGCCTTCATGAGCGGCGTGCAGGCGCTGGTGCGGCTGCCGATGCTGCAGCGCCAGCGCGACGCACGCGCGGGGCTGAACACCGGGGGCTTCATCAGCGGGTATCGGGGCAGCCCGCTCGGCGGCTACGACCAGGCGCTGTGGGCGGCCAAGAAACACTTGGCTGAGAACCACATCGTGTTCCAGCCCGGCGTGAACGAAGAGCTCGGCGCCACCGCCGTGTGGGGCACGCAGCAGCTCGACCTGTACCCCGACGCCAAGAAGTTCGACGGTGTCTTCGGCATCTGGTACGGCAAGGGCCCGGGCGTGGACCGCAGCGGCGACGTGTTCAAACATGCCAACATGGCGGGTACCGCCAAGCACGGTGGCGTGATCGCCATCGCCGGTGACGACCATGTTGCCAAGAGCAGCACTGCCGCGCACCAGAGCGACCACATCTTCAAGGCCTGTGGCCTGCCGGTGTTCTTCCCGAGCAACGTGCAGGACATCCTCGACATGGGCCTGCACGCCTTCGCGATGAGCCGCTTTGCCGGCCTGTGGAGCGGCATGAAGACGATCCAGGAAGTGGTCGAGTCTTCGGCGTCGGTATCGATCGACCCCGACCGCGTCAAGATCGTGATGCCGCAGGACTTCCAGATGCCCCCGGGCGGCCTGCACATCCGCTGGCCCGACGGCGCACTCGAGCAGGAAGCTCGGCTGATGGACTACAAGTGGTACGCCGCGCTGGCCTATGTGCGCGCGAACCGGCTCAACCACAACGTGGTCGAGTCGCCGCGCGACCGCTTCGGCATCATCGCCAGCGGCAAGGCTTTCAACGACGCGCGCCAGGCGCTCGCCGACCTCGGCCTGGACGACGACACCTGCCGCAGAATCGGCATCCGCGTGCACAAGGTCAACGTGGTGTGGCCGCTCGAAGCGACGATCACGCGCGAATTCGCGCAGGGCCTGCAGGAAATCCTGGTGGTGGAAGAAAAGCGCCAGGTCATCGAATACCAGATCAAGGAAGAGCTCTACAACTGGCGCGCCGACGTGCGGCCGAACGTGCTGGGCAAGTTCGAAGAGCCCGTCGGTGACGACACCTCGGGCGGCGAATGGAGCATGCCCAACCCGAGCGAAAACTGGCTGCTGCGGGCGAAGGCCGATCTCTCGCCGGCGATCATCGCCAAGGCGATCGCCAAGCGCCTGACGAAGTTGGGGCTGGCCCCAGCGGGCAGCGAGATCGCGCAGCGCATGGAGACGCGCCTGGCGGTGGTGGCAGCGCGCGAACGCGAGCTCAGCGCGATCACCGTCAACACCGGCGAACGCGCGCCGTGGTTCTGCTCGGGCTGCCCGCACAACACCAGCACGCGCGTGCCCGAAGGTTCGCGCGCGATGGCCGGTATCGGCTGCCACTTCATGGCAGTGTGGATGGACCGCAGCACCAGCACCTTCAGCCAGATGGGCGGCGAAGGCGCGGCCTGGGTCGGCCAGGCGCCGTTCACCACCGACGCGCATGTGTTCGCCAACCTCGGCGACGGCACCTACTTCCACAGCGGCCTGCTGGCGATTCGCCAGGCCGTCGCGGCGGGCGTGAACATCACCTACAAG
>JANNKS010000670.1:0-4297 GCA_031396425.1 Rhizobacter sp.
CATGGTCGGCGGCACGGTTGGCGAGGTGATGGCCTCGCGGAACCCGAAATTCGAGATCGGTGATTCGGTGGTCGGCAGGGGCGGTTGGCAGCAGTACAGCGTTGCAGATGCGAGTGATGTCGCAGCGTTGCGCAAGGTCGATTCCCAGCGCATCGCGCTGTCGGCGTATCTCGGCGCGGTGGGCATGCCCGGCGTCACGGCCTGGTATGGCCTGGTGCGTATCTGCGCGCCCAAGCCCGGTGCCACGATTGTCGTGAGCGCCGCCAGCGGCGCGGTGGGCAGCGCGGTGGGCCAGCTCGCAAAGGTGCGCGGTTGCCGTGCCGTGGGCATTGCCGGAGGCGCCGACAAATGCCGCTACGTCGTCGAAGAACTGGGTTTCGACGCCTGCGTGGACTACAAGGCGCACGCCGATTCGAAGGCGCTTTACCAGGCGTTGAAGGCGGTCACGCCCGAAGGGGTGGACGGCTGTTTCGAAAACGTCGGCGGTGCGGTGCTCGATGCCGTGCTGGCGCGCATGAACGCGTTCGGTCGCATTGCGGTGTGCGGCATGATCAGCGGCTACAACGGTGCGCCGATTCCGCTGTCGCAGCCGCAACTGATCCTGCAGTCGCGCCTGCGCGTCGAGGGCTTCATCGTCAGCGAGCACCTGGAAGACTGGCCCGCGGCTCTGAAGGAGCTCGGCGACCTTGTCGCCAGCGGCAAGCTCAAGTACCGCGAGACCGTGGCGCACGGCATCAAAGCTGCGCCCGAAGCCTTTCTCGGCCTGCTCAAGGGGCGCAATTTCGGCAAGCAGCTGGTGAAGCTGATCTGAACCACCGAACCAGGCACTCTCAGCGCAGGGCAACGCCATGACCGTCACCCACGAAGTCACGAACCAGGTGCGACCCCTGGTCGGCCACAACCTGTTCGCCGGCAACCAGGCGATGCGCGATGCGCTGGCGTTCAACGCGCCAGGGTTGGACACCCACGCGCTGCACTCGCTGGGTGAGTCGCTCGGCCGGGCCCAGATGCAGGAGCATGCGCGCCTGGCCAATGTCCACCTGCCGCAATTGCGCAGCCACGACCGCTTCGGGCACCGTCTCGACGAGGTCGAGTTCCACCCCAGTTACCACGCGTTGATGGCCGCAGCGACGGCGGCCGGCCTGCACGGCACCCCATGGGCCGGCGACTCGCTGGCGCACCTGCAGCGCGCCGCCGGCTTCATGCTGTTCACCGAACTCGAGCCCTCGGTGCTGTGCCCGATCTCGATGACCTACGCGGTCACGCCTGCGCTGCGCGCCAACCCGGCCGTGCACGCCGACTGGCTGCCCAAACTGGCCAGCACCGCCTATGACGCACGTCTGCTGCCGCTTGGGCAGAAAGCCGGCGTGACGATGGGCATGGGCATGACGGAAAAGCAGGGCGGCTCCGACGTGCGCGCCAACACGACCCGGGCGACCTTCGAAGAGCAGACCGCGTGGGGGCCGCGCTATCGACTGCTCGGCCACAAGTGGTTCATGTCGGCGCCGATGTGTGATGCGTTTCTGGTCCTGGCCCAGAGTGCGGCGGGTCTGAGCTGCTTCTTCCTGCCGCGCGTGCTGCCCGACGGCACGCGCAATGGCCTGCTGATCCAGCGCCTGAAGGACAAGCTCGGCAACAAGGCCAACGCGAGTTCCGAAGTGGAATTCGATGACGCCCAGGCCTGGCTGGTCGGCGAAGAAGGGCGCGGCGTGCCGCAGATCCTCGAGATGGGCACCCGCACCCGGCTCGACTGCGCGCTGGGCACCAGTGGCCTGATGCGTCAGGCCTTGTCGCTCGCGCTGCATCACACCGCTCAACGCCAGGCGTTCGGTCGGCCCTTGATCGAACAGCCGCAGATGCGTAACGTGCTGGCTGACCTGGCGCTCGAAAGCGAAGCCGCCACCGCGCTCAGCCTGCGGCTGGCGCGCTCGTTCGCAAGCGACGACGAACCGGAACTGTCGGTGCGCCGCGTGCTCACGCCGGTGGCGAAGTACTGGATCTGCAAACGCGGCAGCCACTTTGCGCAAGAGGCGATGGAGTGCCTGGGCGGCAACGGCTACGTCGAAGAGGGCGGCGAGGGCGTGATGGCACGCATCTACCGCGAAATGCCGGTCAATTCAATCTGGGAAGGCGCGGGCAACATCATGGCGCTCGACCTGCTGCGCGCCTTGCGCAAAGGCAGCAAGGAGGGCGACTGCGTTGCCGCGCTGGCGCGCGAGCTGGCGCCGGCGCGGGGCACGCACGCCGCGTTCGACCGGTTTGCCGCTGCGCTGTTCGCACGCATCGACGAGGGTGCGAGCGAGACCGAGGCGCGCCGCCTGGCCCAGGACATCGCGCTGGCGGTCCAGGGCGCGCTGCTCGGCCAGCACGCACCGCCCTTCGTTTTCGACGCTTTCTGCCGCTCGCGCCTGGGCAACGAATGGGGCCACGCGTTCGGCACCCTGCCGGCCGGTGTCGACCTCGATGCGATCATCTCGCGCGCCATGCCCACCTGAGCGAGACTCAACCATGTCTGAATTGATACTCCACCACTACGACACCTCGCCGTTCTCCGAGAAGTTCCGCCTCGTGCTCGGCCTCAAGGGCCTGGCCTGGCGCTCGGTGAAGGTGCCGCGCATCATGCCCAAGCCGGACGTGGTGGCGCTCACCGGCGGCTACCGGCGCACGCCCTTCCTGCAGATCGGCGCGGACATCTATTGCGACACCGCGTTGATGTGCCGGGTGGTCGATGCGCTGCATCCGAGCCCGCCGCTCTATCCGGCGGCGGCGACGACCGCGCAGCACGTGCTCGCCCAATGGGCCGATTCGGCGCTGTTCTGGACGGCAGTACCGTACGCCATGCAGCCGGCCGGCATCGCGGCGATGTTCGAAGGCGCGCCACCCGAGGCGCTGAAAGCCTTTGGCATGGACCGCGCCGCCATGACGCAGGGCATGCGCCGACCGACACCGGTGGATGCACGCGCACAGCTCGTCACCTACCTGGGCTGGCTGGACGGCATGCTGCAGGACGGGCGTGCGTTCCTGCTCGGCGCACAACCGTGCATCGCCGATTTTTCCGTCGTGCAGTCTCTCTGGTTCATTCGCAGGGCCGCGCCGGTGGCAGGCATCCTCGAAGCCTATGGGCGCCTGGAAGCCTGGCGGCAACGCGTCGCGGCCATCGGTCATGGCACGCCAACGCCGATGCAAAGCGAAGCGGCAATCGCGCTGGCCGCATCGGCGGTGACGCATGTCACTGCGAGCGTTACTGCCAATTCCGGCTTGGCCGCGGGCAGTGCCGTGACGGTGTGCGCCACCGACTACGCCAGCGATCTGGTCGCCGGGCGGCTTGTCGGCTTGAACGACGACGAAGTGGTGATCGAACGCACCGATGATCGTGCCGGCAAACTTCACGTGCATTTCCCGCGCATCGGTTTCCAGATCAAAGAGGAGAAGGCGGCATGAAGGTCCTCAAGGGCCGCACTGCTGTCATCACCGGCGCAGCGTCGGGCTTCGGCCTGGAGGTGTCGCGCATCGCGGCTCGCGAAGGCATGAACCTCGTGATGGCCGATGTGCAGGCCGATGCCCTCGATGCTGCCGCTGCCGAGATCGCGGCGCTGGGCGCTCAGGTGTTGCCGTTCCGACTCGACGTCTCGAAAGCGAGCGACGTGAAGGAAATGGCCATCTCGACGCGCGGGCGCTTCGGCGCGCCGCATGTCGTGTTCAACAACGCCGGCGTCGGTGCGGGCGGCCTGGTGTGGGAAAACACGCTGAAAGACTGGGAATGGGTGCTCGGCGTGAACCTGATGGGGGTGGTGCACGGTGTGCGCGAGTTCACGCCGATGATGCTGGACGCGGCACGTGCCGACCCGCAATACGAAGGCCACATCGTCAACACCGCGTCGATGGCCGGCCTGCTGAACCCGCCCAACATGGGCATCTACAACGTCTCCAAACACGCGGTGGTGTCGCTCACCGAAACGCTCTACCAGGACTTGCGCCTGGTCACCGACCAGATCAGCGCGTCGGTGTTGTGCCCGTTCTTCGTTCCCACCGGCATCAACCAGAGCCAGCGCAACCGTCCTTCAGACCTGCTGGACCCCAACGCGGCGCCGACGCGCAGCCAGATGATCGGCCAGGCGATGAGCAGCAAGGCGGTGGGCAGCGGCAAGATCAGCGCGGCGATGGTGGCGCAGTACGTGTTCGACGCGTTGCGCGAGGACCGCTTCTACATCGACAGCCACCCCAAGGCGCTGGCCAGCGTGCAGACGCGCCTGGAAGACATCGTGCAGATTCGCAACCCGAGCGATCCTTTCGCCGG
>JANNKS010000687.1:0-4919 GCA_031396425.1 Rhizobacter sp.
GTTGGGACAGCAACGGCCAGCTCAAGCCGGAGACGCGCACGCGCCTCGGCCTTTGATTCTCTTGGGGTGATGGTGGGGACGAAGGCGGTTCGCGGAGCCGCCTTTGTTCTTTTCGACGCGGCGACAGGCCGCCAAAACGGCCAGTCATCCCGGCGCAGGCCGGGGACCACCAGCGCGGGCACCAAGTGGATCCCGGCGTGTGCCAAGATGACAGTTGCTGCGGCCAAGGCCGTTCTTGAACGGCTCGAGCATTGACGAAAGGACCAACATGAAACATGTGATTCTGGGCGCCGGCCCGGCCGGCGTGATCGCCGCGGAGACGATTCGCAAGAACGCGCCGTACGACACCATCGTGCTGATCGGCGACGAGCCCGAGCCGCCTTATTCGCGCATGGCGATCCCCTACCTGCTGATGGGCAATGTGGGCGAGTCCGGCACCCACCTGCGCCACGACGCGACGCACTTCCGCAACCTGGGCATCGACGTTCGCCACGGCCGATGCACGGGCGTCGACGCGGAGCGCCGGTCACTGAGCCTGAGCGACGGCAGCACGCTGTTGTTCGATACGCTGCTGATTGCGACCGGCTCGCGGCCGGTCAGCCCACCGATTCCCGGCATCGATTCTCCCGACGTGCACCCGTGCTGGACGCTCGAGGATGCGCGCAACATCATTCAGAAAGCGACCAAAGGCAAGCGCGTGCTGCAGATGGGTGCGGGCTTCATCGGCTGCATCATCATGGAGTCGCTGGCGGCGCGCGGCGTCGAGCTGACGGTGGTCGAAATGGGCGACCGCATGGTGCCGCGCATGATGAGCCCGACGGCCGGCGGCATGATCAAGTCCTGGTGTGAGACCAAGGGCGTCAAGGTGTTCACCGGCGCCCGAGTCGAGAGCATCGCAGCGGCAACGCAGGCTGCCGCCGCGCCGCCCGCGGCCGGCACGAGCGGTGGGTTGCTCGGCAAGATCACCCACCTGTTCACCGGGGGCCCGGCGCCTGCACCGGCGCCGCCAAGCGCGCCGTCGCGGGGCGGCTGGCAGGTGCGGCTGTCGACCGGGCAGACGATCGAGACCGACCTGATCATCAGCGCCACCGGCGTGAAACCCAACATCGGTTTCCTCGAAGGCTCGGCGGTCAAGTGCCTGCTGGGTGTGCTGACCGACGAACACATGCAGACCACCGTGCCGGGCATCTATGCCGCGGGTGACTGCGCCGAGGCGTTCGACAAGGTGAGCGGCAAGACGATCGTCAGCGCGATCCAGCCGAACGCGGCCGACCAGGCCTACGTGGCGGCGATGAACATGGCGGGCCGAAAGGCGGCCCTCAAAGGCGTGACCCAGATCAACGTGCTCGACACGCTCGGCCTGGTGTCGACCAGCTTCGGCGAATGGCAAGGCGTGCCGGGGGGCCAGCACGTCGAGCTGACCGATCGCGCCGCCGGCCGGCACCTGAGCCTGCAGTTCAAGGGCGATGTGCTGGTGGGCTGCAATTCGCTGGGCTGGACCGATCATGTCGGCGTGATGCGCGGACTGGTCGAGGGCCAGATGCACCTGGGCGAATGGAAGGACACGCTGCTGAAAGACCCGACCCAGCTGATGCCGGCCTACCTGGCGTGCGCGCAGGCGCAGGACCAGCGCGCCTGGCTCAAGGTCAGCTGAACGGAGCCGCTGTCCCGGGCATGAAAATCACTTTCAAGCTGTACGCCGGCCTGACCGAGTTCCTGCCGCCGCAGGTTCGCACTGCGAACCAGATGCCGCTGGAATTGGCCGAGGGAACGTCGATCGAACGCGTCATCGAGCCATTCGGGCTGCCCGCGAAGATGGTGCACCTGGTGCTCGTGAACGGCACCTATGTCGAGCCCGCGCAGCGCCTTTCGCACGTCTTGAAGGAGGGTGACGTGCTGGCGATCTGGCCGCCCATTGCCGGGGGTTGAGTGCAGGGCTGGTACGCGGAAACGTTCGAGCGCGAGATGGGTTGCACCGTACCGGAGTTGGTGCGCTGGCTGCCTGGCGCGGGCGGCGGACGCGACATCGTGATGCAGCCCGACGGGGCCGTGGTCGCGCTCGAGGCCGGCCGCTTGCGGCTGAGCTGGCACGCGCTCGCGCCGAGGCAGATCGCCTTGATGAGCATGCCGCGGCTGGCCGTCTCGTTCGTTTTCGAGAATGTCGACGCAGCGCAGCGCCAGCAGTTCATGCGCTATTTCGACCTCTACACCCAACGCGGCGGCGGCTGACCTGCAGGGCAGGTTCCTGACCCTGCGTCACAATCACGGCGTGCGACGCCTGCGTGGACATTGGCATTGATGAGAGCCCGGCCGAGGATGGCCCGGGCGGTGATGCCCTGCGCCGTTGCGTGCTTCGCGGCGTGTGTCGCTGCCGAGGCGATGCGCTATTTCGCGATGGCGGCGGCCGCACCGCAGGCGCTGGCGCAAGCGCAAGCACAGGCGCAAGTGACTTTGCCGGGCTGGCCGGGTGGAACGCCTGCCCACCTGCTGAAGGTGCCGCGTCTGAAATTGAACTCGAGCAGCCTGATTCCGGCGGCGGCCAATGCGCCTTCGGCGCATGCGAGCACCCTGGCCGTGCTGCCGAACGGCGAGCTGCTGGTTGTCTGGTGGGCGGGCGCGCGCGAAAGCGCGCCCGACGTCGCGATCTATGCGGCAACCTGGCATGACGGCCGCTGGAGCCCGGCGCGGCGGGTCCTGACCCGCGAGCAGCTCGGCGAGCAGCTGGGTTTCGGTGTGCGGCGGCTCGGCAACCCGGCGTTGTGGGTCGCCGGTGACGGGCGAATTCACCTCTACGTCGTCGCCACGGGTCTGGGCGGCTGGGCGGCTTCGCGAATCGTGCAGATGGTGTCGAACGATCAAGCTGCACAGTTCAGCGTCGTCCGGGTGCTGCCGCTGTCGCCGCTGCTGAACACGAGCGTGCTGGTGCGCACGCCTCCGATCGAATTGACGCATGGCGGCTGGCTGCTGCCGGCGTACTTCGAGCTTGGCAACAAATACCCACTCGTGGTGGCGTTCTCCGCCGACGGCACGCCGGCATGGACCCGCCGCATCGGGCGATCGACAACCTCGCTGCAACCCACGCTGGTGCCCGTGTCTGCCACCGAACTTCACGCGCTGATGCGCGACAACGGCGCGCAACGACGCGTGCAGCAGGCCATCAGCGTCGATATGGGCAGGACCTGGCGCGACCTGCCGGCCGCCGAACTGATCAATCACGACAACTCGATGGTTGCGCTGCGCCTGACCGACGGTGGCTACGTGCTGGTGCACAACGACACCCTCGCGCCGCCGGCCACACCGCGCCAGTGGCTGAGGCTGTCGACGTCTTCCGACGCGATGCACTGGACTGCCGCGCCGGACGTGCGGCGCGGCGCGCCAGGCGAGGAGTTCTCCTACCCCAGTGCGGTGCAGATCGGCCGTCAGTTGCACCTGACCTACACCGCCCAGCGCGCAGCCATCGGGCATGCCGTTTTCGACATCCTCCCCGCTGGGGACGCGCCGTGACGCTGCCCGATCTGGCGGTTCAGTTGATCTACGCGCGCGTGGCGTGGGGCGTGGTGCTTGCCGCGTTGTTGTTGGGTGCGTCGGCGCGTGTGTCGCCGTGCCGCAGTGCTCTGTCGCGGCGGGCCTTGTTGACTCTGGGTGGTCTTGCGCTGGCCGTGATGTGGCTGCCCGGGCCCGCTTCTCCCGCGTTTTGGCTTGGCCTGGTCTTCTCCTACCCGAGCGTGATGCTAGTCGCGTGTTGCGCCGTCAGCATCGGGCTGCTTTGGGGCCGCGTGGGCATGCCGCCCAACGCTTCTGGCGATTCCGCTCCAGCGTCCGTGGCTGCACCTGCACCCGCGCTGAACGCAACCCTGGCCGCCGCGTTGGCGATCGGGGGGAGCGTGCTCTATGCCGATGCGGCGGGTTGGCTCGCGTTGCAGATCTACGCGCGTGGTTTCGAAACACCTTTCGCACCGGCCGCCGCGCTGGCCATCGGCACGGTTGCGGTGGGCGCGATCCGTTCGCCGGCGCATCGACCCACCGGCGCGGTCTTGCTTGCGTGCGTCATGGCCTTCACGTTGGCCCGGCTGCCGAGCGGCAACCTGTTCGATGCGCTGCTCGACCCGCTGATGTGGTGCTGGGCGGTCGGCGTGTCGCTGCGGGCCCTGCGCGTGCGCCTGCACCCTTCAACGGTTCCTGCCGGTTCGCACCCGCTGTGAGGTCATGATGCGTTCAGCCGAACGGATTCGATGCAGCGCCTGAGCCCGCAGCTGCGTCTGGCGCTCGCACTGGCGGCGTCGCTGTGGGTTGTCGGGCTGTTCGCGCGGCTTGCCCTGGGTGCCTGGTTTTCCAGTCCGGCGATGCAGCTTTCGTTGACCGAATGGGGCAGGGCGCTGCTGCTCGGTGCGCGCTTTGATGCCCGGGTCGCCCTGGTCAGCGTCGCCGTCGCCTGGCTGCTTGCCAGCCTGCCGTGGCTGGGAAAACGCATCCGCCCGCCACAAAGGCGAGGCGTGTGGCTGGCCTATTGGATGCTCGCCGGCGGCGTGTGGGCGCTGGCGCTGGTGTTTGACGCCGGCCACTACGCCTATCTGACGCAACGCTTGTCGGCCGTGCTGTTCACGCTCGCCCGCGATGCGCGCGAGGCCGGTGGCATGGTCTGGCAAAGCTATCCGGTGCCGTGGATCGTCGCCGCGCTGGCGCTCGCCCTGTGGCTGTGGCAGCGCCTGTTCACGCTGGCCTGGCGCTGGGCGATCGCATGGCCCGCCGAGCGCGAGGCGCGGGGTCGGCGTCTTGCAGAAGCGCTGGTGCTGCTGCTCGCCGCCGGCGTCGTGCACGGCAAGCTGTCGCAGTACCCGCTGCGCTGGAGCGACGCGGCCGAGCTTCCGTCGGTGTTCGCGCAGCAGCTGGCGCTCAACCCGATGCACAACCTCTACGAC
>JANNKS010000711.1:0-2920 GCA_031396425.1 Rhizobacter sp.
CGAGTCGGCGGTCGACATCTCGGAAGAGATTGATCGCCTCGGCAAGAAGAGCCTGCAACTCACCAAGGATCTCTACTCCGACTTGTCGCCCTGGCAGGTCACCCAGATTGCCCGGCATGCCCAGCGTCCCTACACGCTGGACTACGTCAACGAGATCTTCACCGACTTCCAGGAACTGCTCGGCGATCGCGCCTTCGCCGACGATCAGTCCATCGTAGGTGGGCTGGCGCGGTTCAACGGCCAGGCTTGCATGGTGCTCGGCCACCAGAAGGGGCGTGACACCAAAGAGCGGGGACTGCGCAACTTCGGCATGTCGCGGCCCGAGGGGTACCGAAAAGCCCTGCGCCTGATGAAGCTCGCCGAGAAATTCGAGTTGCCGGTCTTCACTTTCGTCGACACGCCGGGCGCGTATCCAGGCGTCGGCGCCGAGGAGCGAGGGCAGTCGGAGGCGATCGGTCGCAACATCTTCGAGATGGCGCAACTCGAGGTGCCCATCATCGTCACCATCATCGGTGAAGGTGGCTCGGGCGGGGCGCTGGCGCTCAGCGTCGGCGACCAGGTGCTGATGTTGCAGTACTCGATCTACTCCGTCATCTCCCCGGAAGGTTGTGCAACGATTCTTTGGAAGACCTCGGAGCGTGCCGCCGATGCCGCCGACGCGCTGGCCATCACGGCGCACCGCCTGAAGGCGCTGGGCCTGGTCGACAAGATCGTCAACGAGCCGGTGGGTGGAGCGAACCGCGATCCGAAACAGATGGCGGCGTTTCTGAAACGAGCGTTGAACGACGCACTGCGCCAGCTCAGTGACCTCAAACCCAAAGAGTTGCTGCAACGCCGCTACGATCGGCTGCGCAGCTACGGTCGTTTTACCGACACGACGGAACGCTGATCCTGCCCGGTCCGCGAAGCCGGAACTGCTCCGGCGCAGGGTATGAACCGGTCCCGCAATCCGACCTCGGCCCAGCAAGAGCCTCGGGTGGCGGTGGGCTACAGCGGCGGGCGCGATTCGACGGCGCTTTTGCATGCCACGCTGCGAGCGGCAAAACCTCTCGGAGTTCGCGTGTTGGCCTTGCATGTGCATCATGGTTTGAACCCGCAGGCCGAAGCCTGGGTGCAGCACTGTCGCCTCCAGTGCGAGCGCTGGCGGCGGCGCGGCTGGCCGATCGAGTTTGCGTTTGATCGACTCACCGGTTCGCCCGCGCCGGGCGACAGCGTCGAGGCCTGGGCGCGCGAGCAACGCTACCGCTCCCTGAGCGCGCTGGCCATCGCCCATGGGATCGACCTGGTGCTGCTGGCCCAGCATCAGCAAGACCAGGCCGAAACCTTTCTGCTTCAGGCGCTCAGGGGCGCGGGGGCTGCCGGCCTCGCCGCCATGCCTGCGCAGGCCGAACGTGCCGGCATCCACTGGGCGCGGCCCTGGTTGCACGAGTCACGCGCGTCGATCGAAGCCTATGTGCGCCGCTGCCGGCTGCGCTATGTTGACGACGACAGCAACGGCGATGTGCGCTTCGCGCGCAATCGCCTTCGCATCGAAGTCTGGCCGGCCATGAGCAACGCCTTCCCGCACGCCGCCGCTGCGTTGGCCAGGAGCGCGACATGGTCACAGGATGCCTTGCAATGCCTCGAGGAACTGGCCACGCTCGACCTGCGGCAGGTGGCCGGTGACAAAGGCCTGGACGTGCCGGCCTGGCTGCGCCTGAGCGACGCGCGCCGCTCGAACGCGCTGCGTGCCTGGTTGCAAACGGCGGGCGGTCGCGGCGCGGCGAATGCCAGCCTGACCACCCGTCTGCTGGCCGAACTGCCCAATGCACGCAGCGGCAGCTGGCCGAGCCCGAACGGCACGGTGCGGCTGTACCGCAATCGGTTGAACCATCAGCTTGACACCGTCGTGCTGCCGGCTCGCCTGCCCGAAGCGCAGCTGAGCGTGCAGCGCAGTGCAGACCATGCCCTGCCGGGCTGGGGCGGCACATTGCGGGTTCGGCGCTGCCAGTCAGGCGGCGTGCCGGTGGCCTGGCTGGCCCACCTGGAACTTCGACCGCGCAGCGGGGCAGAACAGTTCCAGGCCGGAATCGGAAGGCCACCGCGCAGCCTCAAGAAGCAATACCAGGCCGCTGCAATCCCTGCGTCGTTGAGGAACGGGCCTTTGCTGTACAGCGGTGGTCAGCTGGTCTTCGTGCCAGGCTTGGGCATCGACGCACGTGTCCTGGCCTTGCCGGGCCAGGCGCAGGTCAGCCTCGAGTGGTGTGCGCAAACCGCAGCTGCGCCCAGCGGTGCAGCTACCGGCGGCGCTTAAAATCGCAGATTCGCCCGAGCAGCCTGGCTCATCGTCCGGCCGAAGCGGCGCCTCTTCCAGATCTTCATGGCACTTTACGTCCACAAATACGGCGGCACCTCGATGGGCTCGACCGAGCGCATCCGCAGCGTCGCCAAACGCGTTGCCAAGTGGGCACGCGCCGGCCACCAGATGGTGGTGGTGCCCTCTGCGATGAGTGGCGAGACCAACCGCCTGCTCGGCCTGGCCAAAGATCTTGCCCCCGCCGTATCGACGCCGGCGCATTGGCGCGAGCTGGACATGATTGCCGCCACCGGCGAACAAGTGTCGGTCGGCCTGCTGGCCATTGCGCTGCAGGCCGAAGGGCTCGAGTCGGTCAGCTACAGCGGTTGGCAGGTGCCCATCATCACCGACAACGCCCACACCAAAGCGCGCATTCAAAGCATCGACGACATGCGTGTCAAGGCCGATCTTGCCGCCGGCAAGGTGGTGGTGATCGCCGGCTTTCAAGGTGTGGACGCGCAGCGCAATGTCACGACGCTCGGGCGCGGCGGATCGGACACCTCTGCGGTTGCGGTCGCGGCTGCCTTGAAGGCCGCCGAATGCCTGATCTACACCGATGTCGATGGCGTCTATACGACCGACCCG
>JANNKS010000019.1:0-3635 GCA_031396425.1 Rhizobacter sp.
CAAAAAAACCTTCGACAATCTTGATCAGTTCCACCATCTGCTCGCGCAAGCCGTGGGCGCGGTCCAGATCCAGGCCGTTGGCCTCGGTCATCAGCGCACCGGCGCCAATCAGCAGGTCGCCGAAGCCGGCGCGCGCGCCGATGCAGGTGTGCCGGTGGTGCGTCGCGTAGTTGTAGGTCAGCGCGCCCGAGTGCTCCCATTCGCCGGCGTAGAACACACGTTCCCAGGGCACGAACACCTTGTCGAACACCACCACGCCGGTCGACTGGCCGTAGCGGCGCGAGAACAGCGCGTCGCCGTGTTCGAGTTTTTCGCCCGGGCGGCCGGCCGGGCGCGCGATGATGGTGATGCCGGCGGCGTCGACCGGTACGGCGCAGCACACTGCAAAGTCGGCATCTTCGCGCACCATGTTGCGACACGGCATGACGAGGAACTCGTGCATGTAGGGTGCGCCGGTGACGATCGCCTTGGTGCCCGAGATCACGATGCCCTTGGCGCTGCGCTCGACGATGTGCACATAGGAGTCGGGGTTGGCCTGTTCGTGCGGGCGCCGCGAGCGGTCGCCCTTGGCGTCGGTCATCGCGACGCCGAGCGTCAGGTCGTTGTCCTGCACGTGTTGCAGGTACGCGTCGAAACGGGCACGGTGTTCGGTGCCGCCCTTCGCGTCGTCGATGCGCGCGCACACCTGCAGCAGCGCGTTCAACGCGTCGTGCGCCAGATAGCGTTGCGCGCAGCCGGTTTCCTGGCACAGCAGCCGCACGGCTTCGAGCTTGTTCAGCAGGTCGCCGGCCGATTCGTCGATGTGCAGCATGCGGTTCACCGTCGTGCCGCGGCTCGTCTGCACCGCGGTCATCAGCGGGGCCAGCGCCGGGTCGAGCGCGAAGTCGTAGCTGACGCCCAGCGCATTCACGCCGGGGCGCAGCACGGCCGCATCGGCCACCGAGTCGATCAACTGGCCGTCGACGTAGACCGTCGGGCGGTAGCGGCGCAGCGACTCGCGGTAATCGGCCGACGTCATCAGGCGCGCGGGTGCGGCGGTGGCGGGCAGGGCAGCGTTCATGGCAGTTTCATGGAGTGACGTGCGCCAGGATTGGACCACCGATTCGCGCCACGCCCGATCGTATGATGGCCGCCAGGCGCGCCGCCCAGGTTTCCATCGGCTCCTGCCGGCGTTCGATGGCGCCGCGGCCCGGCGGCGCCGACGCACCCACGAGCCCGATGACCATGAACCTGATCAACCCTCATTGCTGCAGCCTCGTGCTGGTGGACTACCAGCAGCGCCTGCTGCCGGCGATTCACCGCGGCGCCGACGTGCTGGCGCAGGCGGTGCTGCTCGCCGACGTCGCGCGGGAGCTGGGCATTCCCGTCATCGGCACCGAGCAGAACCCGCGCGGGCTGGGGCCGAACGACGAAACCATCCGGGCACGTTGCGACGTGACGCTGCCGAAGCTGCATTTCGACGCCTGCGCAGACGGCCTGCTCGATCGGCTGCGCGGCCCGGGCGGTGCGGCGCCGGGTGACATCGTCATCGCCGGCTGCGAAGCCCATGTGTGCCTGATGCAGACGGCGCTGGGCTTGCGCAACGCCGGCTTGACGGTGTGGGTGGTCGCCCCCGCATGCGGTTCACGCGCCGCCGAGAACCACGACCTCGCGATGCAGCGGCTGCGCCAGGCGGGGGCCGGCATCGTGAGCGTCGAAATGGTCGCGTTCGAGTGGCTGAGGTCGTGCGAGCACCCGCGCTTCAAAGCCGTTTTAGCGCGGCTGAAGGAACGACAGGGCTGATTCCCGTGCGCTGGGCCGCGGCGCCGGCGCGGCCGGCGGGTTGGACATCCGGCCACGCCGGCGATTGAGCGGCGTCAATGCCGGCGGTGGGCTCGCGCCTACGATCCAAGCGCGTCGGCGAAGTCGTGCATTTGCACGGCGCGCGAGACGGGACGGATGAAGCAATGAAAAACTGGCTGGTGGTAGGCAATGCCGCGAGGGCGCGCGTGCTCGAGGAAGCCGATGCGGGGCGAGGCTATCTTCACGTCGCTGACCTGGTTCACCCGGAAAGCCGGCAAAAGGGCGTCGAACTCGCCGCCGGCCGGCCCGGCCACGTGATGGGCAGCGCCCATGTGGGCGGCACGGCCTACGAGCCACGCACCGACGTGCGCGAGCGCGAGCACGACCTGTTCGCGCGCGAAGTGGCCGGCCTGCTGAACGACGGGGTGGCCGGCGGCCGTTGCGCGGGGCTGGTGCTGGTGGCGTCGAACCCCTTTCTCGGCCACCTCAAGGCACACCTGAGCGGGCCGGCGCAAAAGCTCGTGCTGCGCACCGTTGCCGCAGACTACACGGCGCTGGACGAAGCCGATTTGAGGCGCAGGCTCGGCCAGCCTTGATCGAGCGTAGCGGCCCGGTCACGGCACTGCTTGCGCGACGCCGGATCGGCGACCCGGGAGGACCGTGTCATTCGTAGATGCCTGCAGACGCACCTTCAACGTCGCACAGGTGCGCCTAACCTTCGACCCTCAGTTCATTGACCACGCGGTTGACACCCGGCGCCGACCATGCTGCGCCTTGCACCGCGGCGCGTTCGGTCCACGAATGGACCTTGCCACGCAACGTGACGCTCGCACCGGTGACGATCACCTCGACGTTCTTCGCCTCGCGTTCGGCCTGGCGCGCCAACGCGTCGCGAATGCGATTCGCGATCTGCGCCGGCATGGCGCGCGCCTTCAAGGTGATGTTGTTGGTCACCCCGATGACGCCGGTGAGCGGGCGCACCGCATCGTAGGCGCTGCTGCGCTGGTACTCCCAGTCGACCTCGCCCGACAGTGTGACCCAGCCTCGTTCGACCATCACCTGCACGCGGTCTTCGGGGATCATGCCGTGCCATTTGAACGCCGATTCGGCGGCCGCCGCGATCTCCGGATCGCTGCGCTTGTGGGTCGGCGCGAGCTTGACGTCGAGTTCGACGGCAATCGCCTTGACCCCCTGCACGCGTTGCACGGCGCGTTCGATCGCGTGCTTTTCGGCGTAGGTGTGGAGGTGGCCGGTCAGCGTGACGACACCGTCCAGGACTGCGACACCGACGTTCGTCGCGTTGATCGCCGGGTCCCAGTCGAGTTCGTTGCTGACGTCTGACTTCAATTGCGCATCGGTCTTCATGCTGAGCCTTTCGAGGGGATTGACTGCCAAGTTGATGGTGGGCCCATCCGCATGTGATGCCATTGCGCCCGCGCAAGTCGCCGCATGTTCGCCGCATGTTCGCCGCGTGTTCGCTGCGTTGCCCGCGCCGGGCAGCCGCGAAGCAGGATTGCGATTCCTCAACGCTGCGGTTCTCACGGCGCATAGCATGCAAGGGCTGGGGCGTGAATGGATGCTCGCGCGTTTGCTCGCGCCCGGCATCCGCCCGACCATTCCGAAGAAGGAGCGCTGGACATGGCTGCGACTCTGGGTTCGATCGCCACACCCATCGTGGTGACCGCCACGCTGGACACGACTGCCGCGCGCGCGGCGCAGCTGATGCGCGAACATCATGTGGGCGCGCTGATCGTCGTCGACGCGCAGGCCGACAGCGGCGGTGCGGTGGGCATCGTGACGGACCGTGACCTGGTGCTCGCCGTGATGGCCGAAGAACTCGACCCGGCGCTGTT
>JANNKS010000024.1:0-5346 GCA_031396425.1 Rhizobacter sp.
GGTGGTGCCCCCGTTCTCCGGCCCACGCTCGCGGGGCGCCACCCAGGCCCGCAACGGCCAGCCGCGTCAACACGATCCAAGCGCGCGACGAGCCATGACACCGCGAATGGGGCCTCCGCCCGTACCCCAAGCCACCTGCCCAGGCACCCAAATGGCGCCCCGACACGTGGCGGGCCACCGTCGGTTCCAGCAGGGCGGTGGTGGTGCCCCCGGGCGGAGGCCCCATTCGCGGTGCCATGGCACTTTGCGCGCTTGGATCGTGTTGACGCGGCTGGCCGTTGTGGGCCGCGGTGGCGCCCCGCGAGCGTGGGCCGGAGAACGGGGGCGCCACCACCGCCCTGGGGCGCACTCGCAGGGGGCTGGTCCTGCAAGGACAGACACGTTTCGCTCGAAGCCCCGGGCCACCTGCCCTCGCGCGCAGGCCGGCATGCGCGCAGCAGCGCACGGCCGCGTGCGGTTCTGCGCTTGGCACTGCGGTGCGCTGCCGTTATGTGAGTCGTCGCACAGACCGCTCGGCATCGGGCCGCTACAACCAGAACGCGCGGCAAGGCGGGCTGCCACCGGCGCGACGGGAATGACGGCGCTCTGCGCCCGGCACCCCAACCAACCTACCCGCAGGGGAACGGTATGCAGGTTTCGATCAGGCAGGTTCATGCCGGCGTCGGCGCCGCGGTGATCGCGGCCGTGGCGTTGCTCGCCTTCGAGCCCCGGTCGGGGGCCGCGGGCAGCGCCCAGGGATCGTCAGCGTTCGTGGCGGCGCGTGCCGAGCCGGGCATCGACGCCCGGCTGGCCGGCCTGGCCGCGGCGAACGACGCTGCCATCGCCGCCGGCATCCAGCGCCAATTCGATGTGGACAACGGGCTGGACATGGCGAACATCCGGGTGCTGATGCAGTCCGGTCATGCCGCCTTGCGCGGTGCGGTGCCTGACGCCGAATCGCGCGCTCGCGCCGAACGGCTGGCCGGCTCCGTGACCGGCGTGCTGACCGTCACCAATCAGCTGGTGCTGGTGAACTGAGGGGCGGTGGGTGCGGGCCGCTCAGCGGCGAGTCTGCGCCACTGTGGTGACGAGCTTGCCGTCAGGCGTCTGCGCAGGCGCAACCGCGGCGGGCGCGGTGGCCAACTGTTGCAGACAAGCATCGCGAAGTCGCTGGCCGCGCAGGGTGTTGCAGCGTCTTGCGGCGTCGCCTTGATGGCGCATGGCGGCGTGCCGCAGTTCAGCCTGCTCGGCTGATGCGCGCACGGTCTGGTGGAACATGAGCAACAGGCCGACGATGGCCAGCATCGCGGCGCTGCCTGCCCAGATGGAGGTGCGCACATTGCCGGGCTGGTCACCCCACCAGACCTGCAGCCGCCACAGCAGCGCGGCCAATCCACCGGCCATGCCGGGCGGAAACCCGATCTCGCGCGTTTTCACAGGGAAACTCCGTAGTTCGTCGTGCCGCAGGTCAAGACTTGCTGGCGATCGTCAGGTAGTTGTCGACGCCGGTGACGCCCTTGACCGTCAGGGCGATCTGGCGCGCACGTTGCACCGCCTCGGCATCCGGCGCGGTGCCGCGCAGCGCGACGCGGCCGTGCGACGCGTCAACGTCGATCTTGCCCGGGTCGAGCTTGGCGTCACGGCCCAGTTCGGCGTTCACCGAAGTGATGATCGCGGCATCGCTGACACCGCCGCTGACCTTGTCGCCGACTTTGCCGGCGGCCTCCTTGACATCCTTGACGGCTTCGCTGCCAGCCTGTTTCGCTTTCGCCGCGGCGGCCGCTGCCTCGGCCTTCAACTCGGCCGCCTCGCGTTCAACGGCGCTGACGGATGCGTCGACTCTCTGGCCGGCGGTGCGATCGTCGGTCTTGCTGCACGCGCCCAGGGCGAGGGCGGCGATGGCGATGGCAAACAGTGTCTTGGAGTGGCGGATTGGAAGGGTCATGATTTCTCCTGGTTGGAAGGGCCCGGCCGCAATGGCAGGCAGTCGCCTCGGCCACGCGGGCGGGTGAGCGCCGGCAGCGGCCAGGGTTGGCATGCACAAAGCATATGAGCCCCGGCGGGCGCGCACCATCAGGACGTGCCCCGCCTTCGTGTCGGACAGGGCCGACACGCGCTGCGCGCGACCCGGGGCCCAACGACGCTGCGGGGTGCGGCGTGCGTGGTGTTCGCGAACTGCAGCGTGCACGCCGCTTCGCCGATACGATCGTCGTGCCGCTACCGGCCGCCCCGGGAACCCCGATGAACCGCCCCGACCCCCACCCGCACACCTACCTGGAGAACCGGGCGCTGCTGCTGTTGCTGGTCGCCGTCTCGCTCGCGCTGGGCTGGATCCTGCTGCCGCTGTACGGCACGATCCTGTGGGGTGCCATCATCGCGTTGCAGTTCTCGCCGCTGTACCACCGGCTGCTGCCGCACCTGAAGCAGCGGCACACCTTGGCGGCGCTGGTGACCTTGCTGATCGTGGTCGTCATCGTGATCCTGCCACTCGCGCTCATCACGGCCTCGCTGGCGCGCGAGGCGTCGGCGGTCTACGAACGCACCCAGTCGGGCGAGTGGAATCCGGCGCTTTACTTCAAGGGTGTGTTCGCTGCGCTGCCCGAGTGGGCGTTGAGCCTGCTCGACCGTTTCGGGCTGGCCAATTTCGAGATCCTGCAGCGGCGCCTGGCGGCCGGTTTGGCGCAGGGCAGCCAGTTCATCGCCAAACAGGCCCTCAGCATCGGCCAGAACACTTTCGAATTCATTGTCGGCCTGTTCATCACGCTGTACCTGGCGTTCTTCCTGATTCGCGACGGCGAGTCGGTGGCGCGCAGCGTGCGGCGCGCGATACCGCTGGCGCCCGCGCACAAGCGCGAGCTGCTCGGCAAGTTCGCCACCGTGATCCGCGCCACCGTGAAAGGCAACCTGCTGGTGGCGGCGGTGCAGGGGGCGCTGGGCGGGCTCGCGTTCTGGTTCCTCGACGTCAATGGCGCGCTGCTGTGGGCGGTGCTGATGGCCTTCCTGTCGCTGCTGCCGGCGGTCGGCGCGGGGCTGGTGTGGCTGCCGGTGGCCATCTACTTCTTCGTCACCGGAGAACTCTGGCAAGGCGCGGCGCTGGTCGCGTATGGGGTGCTCGTGATCGGACTGGTCGACAACGTGCTGCGGCCGGTGCTGGTGGGCAAGGACACGCGCATGCCCGACTACGTGGTGATGATCACCACGCTCGGTGGCATGGCGGTGTTCGGCATCAACGGTTTCGTTCTCGGCCCGGCCATCGCGGCGATGTTCATCGCTGTCTGGCACATCTACACGACGACCCGGCCCGGCGACTCGCCGTAGGCGCGGGCCCGACCCAAAGCCCGACAGGCTCCTAGTCGTCCGACGCCAGGCCTGCGGCCCACAGCGCGTGCGCGCGCGTGAAGATCGACGTGCCGGCCGGCGCCAGCCCATCGCGCGCCAGGCGCACCCAGGCCAGCGTGTCGTGGTGGCTGCCGGGAATCCGGTCTCGGGTGCGTTCCGCGCTCAGCCAGGCATGCAGACGCGCGTACTTGCGCGGGTGGCGCTGTTGCGACCAGGCCAGGCCGACCAGGTCGCCGTAACCCTCTTCGCGGCGCACCGCCATCATGCTCAGGTAGGCGGCGCGCAGTTCGGGGCCGAGCGTCTCGGGCACCCGCGCGGCGAACCCCGCGGGCCCGTCGAGCCAGGCGCCGTCCAGGTAGCGCCTGCAGTGGCCGAGCTCATGCGCGGCCATCAATTCCAGCGTCGCATCGAGCAGGTCGGACTCGATGCGATCGAGCGTTGCCTGCGCTTCCGGATTGCCGCGCATTGTCAGCACGAGCTTGCAGCGCCCGTTGACGAAGGCCAGCGCCAGCGGGGCGGCGCCGGCCGCCGCCTGCGGCTGCACGACGATGTCGAGTGGGAACCCGGCCTCGCGCGCGTAGGTGACGACGGGCCAGGCGCCCGTCAACCAGCGCTTTTCAAGCGCGGTCAGTTCAGACGCCAGGCCAGCCGACGTGGTCAACGCCGCGGCAACGAACCCGAGAAGGGATTTCCACACGAGTTGATTCCTTGTGGCGGCTTCTTCGTCGTCGGCGTGGGTTTCTTGAGGGACGGCTGGCCACGCGAGCCGCGTTCGTGTGTTGCTGCACGATGGCAGCCGGCCTTCGGCGGTGCAAGCGGGTTGACCCCGAGACGCAACGGCAAGCGGGCCTCAGTTCTGCGCCCCGCCTGTGTACTCCAGCGCACGGAAGGTGTGCCCGCGGTCGTCTACCCTGCAGGCAGATCGGGGCTGCAGGGCGGCGGGCCGGGCAACGCAGTCGGTGTCGCCTGACGCTGACGACACCCGCGGCGCGGTCGAACCGGAGCACGGCAATGCGCAAGGCGATCGTGATTGTTGGCCTGCTGATGGGCTCGCTGATGGGGCCAATGACGGCGGCCGTCGGGCAGGTCAGCATCGGCATCGGGCTGCCCAATGTCAGCATCGGCATCAATGTGCCGGTCTATCCGCGACTCGTGCAGGTGCCGAACTACCCGGTGTACTACGCGCCGGCGTTGCCGTCGAACTACTTCTTCTACGACGGCCTGTACTGGGTCTACCAGGCGGACAACTGGTATGCGAGTTCCTGGTACAACGGGCCGTGGGGGCGGGTCGGGCCCGAGTCGGTGCCGCTGTACGTGCTGCGCGTTCCGGTGCGCTACTACCGAGATCCGCCGGCCTACTTCCGCGGCTGGCGATCCGAGGCGCCGCCGCACTGGGGCGACCATTGGGGCCGCGACTGGCAGGAGCGCCGCCGGGGCTGGGACCGGTGGGACCGCAGCGCAGCCCCGCATGCGGCGCCGCGGCCGGTCTACCAGCGGCAGTATTCAGGCGAGCGCTATCCGCGCGCTGAAGCACAACAGCACGACCTTCACCACCGCAACTACCGCTACCAGCCGCGCGACGCCGTGGTGCGCCGGCACTATCAGGAGCAGGGTCTGCAGCGCGCGCCGTCGCAGCGCGGGCAGAACAAGCCGGCGCAGGACCACGGGCGCGGCAAGGGGAAGGACAAAGACGACAGGGGCGACGACCGCGGCAAGGGTGACGATCGCGGCCAGGACCGCCGCAAGTGATGGCGCCGGCACCCGCCTCGATTCACGCCGCCAAATGGTTCAGGGCTTGCGGGCAGCGCGGGTGAGCTTGTCGCGGCACTCGGCGCGCGCGGATTCGCTGGCCTGGGCCTCACAGCGTGCCGCGGCGTCGTCGATGCCGCCCGGCGCCGCGGGCGCGTCCCGGCCCGCCGCGCGCGAATAGGGTTTCACCGGCGGCGCTGGTTTCTTGCCGAGCGGAATGCTGATCTGCGGGGTCACCGCGCCGGCGGGCGGATGGTCGGCCGGCAAAGCGGCGCTGTC
>JANNKS010000025.1:0-7651 GCA_031396425.1 Rhizobacter sp.
ACGATCGTGATGCGCACCGAGCTGGCCGGCAACCCGAGCTTCGCCGAGCTGCTGCAGCGCGTGCGCGAAACCGCGCTCGGTGCCTACGCGCACCAGGACCTGCCGTTCGAGGCCTTGGTGGAGGCGCTCGCGCTGCCGCGCTCGGAAGGCGTGGCGCCGCTCGTGCAGGTGCTGTTCAACGTGCTCAACCCACCGGGCTCGGCGCTGCGCATGGGCGGCGTGGAGTTCGAACTGTTCGAGTTCGAAAGCGGCACGAGTCAGTTCGATCTCGGTCTGAGCATCGACACCGAAATGTTCGGCGAAGCCCGTCTGTCGTTCTCGACCGCGTTGTTCGACGCCGCCACCGGCGAGCGGCTGCTCTCGAGCTACCTCGGCCTGCTCGACCAGGTGGTGGCAGCGCCGCAGGCGCTGCTGTCCAGCTTCAGGCTCGTCGACGACGACGCGCGCCGCACGCTTGCGACCTGGAACAGCAGCCCGGTGCAACTGTCTTCTGCGCCGGCGCCGCACCTGCACGGCCTCGTCGACGCGCAGGCTGACCGCACGCCGCAGCGTGTCGCGCTTCGCAGCAGCACCGGCTCGCTGAAGTACTCCGAGCTGGCCGCGCGCAGCAACCAACTCGCCCGCCTGCTGCGCGCGCGTGGCATCGGCAGGGGTGCACTGGTGGGCTTGTGCGTCGAGCGCTCGCTCGAAATGGTCGTGGCGCAACTCGCGGTGCTCAAATCCGGCGCGGCCTATGTCCCACTCGACCCGGCCTACCCGGCCGAACGCATCGCCCACATGTGCAGCGACGCCCAGCTCGCCTTGCTGATCACCGAGTCGGAAATCCACACGCCGCACTGGCTGGCCCACAAGAGCCTGCTTCTCGACCTCGACCGCGGCGCGATCTCGGCGCAGGACTCCAGACCGCTGGCGCCGGATGCAGCGCTTGACGTCGGTGCGGTCGATCCGGCCTACGTGATCTACACCTCGGGTTCGACCGGCAAGCCCAAGGGCGTGGTGGTGCCGCACGGTGCCGCGGTGAACTTCCTGCGCAGCATGACGCAGCAGCCTGGTCTGAACGCCGACGACACCCTCGTCGCTGTGACGACCCTGAGCTTCGACATCGCGGTGCTCGAACTGCTGTTGCCGATCACGCTGGGCGCGCAGGTGGTGCTGGCCAGCCGCCAGGAAGCGGCAAGCGGCAAGCTGCTGCGCCGGTTGATCGAAAAACGCGCCGCGACGGTGATGCAGGCGACGCCGTCGACCTGGCGCATGTTGATCGACGCCGGCTGGATGGGCGGCCCGACGTTCAAGGCCTTGATCGGCGGCGAAGCGCTGCCGCCCGACCTGGCCGACCAGTTGCGCAGCCGCACCGGCGAACTGTGGAACATGTACGGTCCGACCGAAACGACGGTCTGGTCGACCTGCTGGCGCGTCGAACCCACTGTGGCCATCAGCATCGGCCGACCGATCGCGAACACCCAGGTGCACGTGCTCGACCCGCACGGCCAGCCGTGCCCGATCGGCGTCGCCGGGGAAATCTTCATCGGCGGTGACGGCGTCGCCCTCGGCTACCTCAACCGGCCCGAACTGACCGCCGAACGCTTCCTGCCCGATCCGTTCCGCGCCGCGCCGGGCGCGCGTTTCTATCGCACCGGCGACCGCGGCCGCTGGCGCAACGACGGCCTGCTCGAGCACCTCGGCCGGCTTGACCACCAGGTCAAGGTGCGCGGCCACCGCATCGAGCTCGGCGAGATCGAGGCGACGTTGGCGCAGCACCCGGGCGTCGCACAGGCGGTCGTGATCGTGCGCGAAGACCGGCCCGGTGATGTGCGCCTGGTGGCCTACCTGATTGGCAAGACGAGCTCGGCTGCGCCGACGCGCGAGGCGCTGCGCGACCATCTTCGCCTCACCCTGCCCGACTACATGCTGCCGCAGCACGTCGTCTGGCTCGACGCCCTGCCGCTGCTGCCTAACGGCAAGTTGGCCCGACAGGCGCTGCCCCTGCCCACCGAACCGAGCGTCGAACGTGTGGTCGCGGCCGAATCGTTGTCGCCGCTCGAGCGTGCGATTGCCGAGGTCTGGAAGGAGCTGCTCGGCGTGGGCCAGGTCGGCCTGCGCGACAACTTCTTCGACCTCGGTGGCCACTCTCTGCTCGCGGTGCGTGCGGTCGCGACGATCGAAACCCGCACCGGACTCAAGATCAATGCCCGCCGGCTGGTGTTCGAAAGCCTGGCGCAATTGAGCGCCGAGGCCGACTCACCGGTCGAGACGCAGTACTGACCACTGCGAAGCCTACCAGGCGTCAATGAAGCGTCGCGACACTTTGGCAGGGCGCGCCGAGGCCAGGCCGCGGACGAGCCATTCGCGTGTGGCCGCCGGGTCGATCACCGCATCGATCTCGAGCGTCTGCGCCATGTTGATGGCCTTGCCGGCGGCGTACTGCTCGTCGACCAGGCGCTGGTAGAGCGCGTCGCGCTCAGCACCGGCGGGGGTGGCCTCGAGCTCCTTGCTGTAGCCCAGCCGCACCGCACCTTCCAGCCCCATCGCGCCAAATTCGCCGCTCGGCCAGGCGGCGGTGGCCAGCGGGGCGTGGAAGCCGCCGCCCGTCATCGCCATCGCGCCCAGGCCATAACCCTTGCGCACGATCACCGCCAGCAGCGGCACCTGCAATTGCGCGCCGACGACGAACATGCGGCTCACGTGGCGCACCTGGGCGCGGGTTTCGATGTCCGGCCCGACCATGAAGCCGGGCGTGTCGACCAGCGACACCAGCGCCAGCCCATGCGCATCGCACAGCTGCATGAAACGCGCCGTCTTGTCGGCCGCGTCGGCGTCGATCGCGCCGCCCAGGTGCGCCGGGTTGCTCGCAAGGATGCCGACCGGCAGCCCTTCGATGCGCGCCAGCGCGGTGAAGACGCCCACGCCGAAGCCAGCGCGCAGCTCGAGCAGCGAACCCGTGTCGACCAGGCCTTGCATCACGCGGCGCATGTCGTAGACGCGCACCCGGTTCTCGGGCAGCGCGGCGCGCAAGGCGGTCTGGTCGGCCGCCGGCCAGCGGCCCTCGGGCGGTGCACTGATGCGACCCTGGAAATACGACAGGTACTGGCGCGCCGCCGCGACCGCGCCCGCGTCATCGTCGACCAACACGTCGATCACACCGCTGCGCGACTGCACGTCGCTCGGACCGATCTGTTCCGGCGTGAACCGGCCGAGGCCTCCGCCCTCGACCATCGCCGGCCCGCCCATGCCGATGTTGCTGCCGCGCGTGGCGATGATCACGTCACTGCAGCCCAGCAGCGCCGCGTTGCCGGCGAAACAGCGCCCGGCGGCGATGCCCACCACCGGCACCTGGCCGCTCAGGCGCGCGTAACTCGCGAACGTGCCGACGTGCAGGCCGGCGACGACGGCAACGTCGGTGTCACCCGGGCGGCCGCCGCCGCCTTCGGCAAACAGCACCACCGGCAGGCGCTGCTGCAGCGCCACGCAGAGCAGCCGATCGGTCTTCTGGTGGTTGCGCATGCCCTGCGTGCCGGCCAGCACAGTGGCGTCGTAAGCCATCACGACGCAGCGCGACGCCTCGGCGCCGAACAGCGCGCCGTTCACGCTGCCGATACCCGTCACCATGCCGTCGGCCGGCGTGTTGCGCACCAGGTCATCGTGGCTGCGCCGGCGCGCCTGCGCGGCCACCGCGAGCGCACCGTATTCGACGAAGCTGCCGGCGTCGCACAGGTCGGCGATGTTTTCGCGCGCACTGCGCTGGCCGCGCGCGTGGCGCCTGGCGATCGCCGCGGCACGCTGCTCGTCGAGCGTGAACGCATGACGCTGCTGCACCTCGCGCAGGTCGGCGCGCAGCGCGCGGCCGTTCGCAGGGTCGGTACTGCCGGGGATGGCGTTCACTGGGGTGACGCGATGCGGGGCGACACTGCCCGGCGTTTCGGGCTCGGCGCTGTCGGCGCGAGCCGGCGGAACAGCGGCTGGCGCGGTCGCCGCGTCTGCGCCGGCGCGCAGCTGCATCAGCAGATCCCCTTCTGCCACGGTCTCGCCGGCGCACGCCACCACGCTGAAGACATGGGCGTCGGCCTGCGCGCGGATCTCATGCTCCATCTTCATGGCCTCGACGATCAGCAGCAGCTGGCCGGCGCGCACCGGGTCGCCGGCAGTCACCGCCACCTCGATCACCGTGCACGCCATCGGCGCGTGGATCATTTCCTGTGCCATGCAGGCCTCCTCGCGTCGCACTGTAGCGCCCAGCTCCGGGTTCGCCGATCCGCGCGGCCGACGCTGAGCGCCGACAGGCCCGGGTCGGCCGCGAACGTGCGGCGCCGCGGGCGGGAGTCTCAAAACGCCGGAACGCTGAACGCTGCGCCGCCGCAGGCCAGCCGCTTGCCGCCACAATGGGCGAAACTTTGCGCGTCCGCCCTCGCCCGCCATGACCCTGCAACCAGCGTTCGTTCCGCCCGCCCGCTTCGACGACCCGACCACCGCCCTCGCCCAGGTGCGTGCGATCTACGACACCAACGTGGCCCACCTGCGCGATTGCCTGCAACGTTTCGTCTCCGGCGAGCCGCTCGACGACCTGGCGCCAGGCAACAGCCCGGGCCGCGACGGGCGAGGCTCGCGCCGGCACGCTCAGGGCGAGGCCGACCCGCGCGCCCGCGTGCGCGCCTGCTACCCGTTCGTGCGCGTGCGCACCGCCACCGTGGCGCGCGCCGATTCACGCCTGAGTTACGGCTTCGTCGCCGGGCCCGGCACCTATGAAACCACGCTGACCCGCCCGGACCTGTTCGCCAACTACTACCTCGACCAGTTCAAGTTGCTGCTGAAGAACCACCAGGTCTGGCTCGAGGTGGGAACGAGCAACCAGCCGATCCCGGTGCACTTCTCGCTCGCCGAGCACGACCATGTGGAAGGTTCGTTGGACGCCGCCCGGCGCCTGCTGATGCGCGACCGTTTCGACCTGCCCGACCTGGGCGCGATGGACGACGGCATTGCGAACGGCACTTTCGAGCCCGGCCCGGGCCAGGCGCATCCGCTGTCGCTGTTCACCGCGCCGCGGGTCGACTATTCGCTGCACCGCCTGCGCCACTACAGCGGCACCGCGCCGGAGCATTTCCAGAATTTCGTGCTGTTCACGAACTACCAGTTCTACATCGACGAGTTCGTGCGCCTGGGCCACGCGGCTATGGAAAGCAGCAGCACCGCGCAGGACTACGTTGCCTTCATCGAGCCGGGCAATGTGGTCACGCGCCGCGCCGGTGTGGCCGCTCAAGCAGGCGACGAACTCGGCGTCGCGCCGCCGCGCCTGCCGCAGATGCCCGCCTACCACCTGAAGCGTGTCGACGGCAGCGGCATCACGATGGTCAACATCGGCGTCGGCCCGGCGAACGCGAAGACGATCACCGACCACATCGCGGTGCTGCGCCCGCACGCCTGGATCATGCTCGGGCACTGCGCCGGCCTGCGCAACACCCAGCAGCTCGGCGACTACGTGCTCGCGCACGGTTACGTGCGCGAGGACCATGTGCTCGACGAAGAGCTGCCGCTGTGGGTGCCGATCCCGCCGCTGGCCGAAATCCAGGTAGCGCTCGAAGCGGCGGTGGCCGAGGTGACGCAGCTCAAGGGCTATGAGCTCAAGCGCGTCATGCGCACCGGCACGGTGGCGAGCACCGACAACCGAAATTGGGAACTCCTGCCGTCGCAGACCACCGGCACCACGCCGGAGCGCCGTTTCAGCCAGAGCCGGGCGGTGGCGCTGGACATGGAAAGCGCCACGATTGCGGCGAATGGCTTTCGATTCCGAGTGCCCTACGGCACCTTGCTTTGCGTGAGTGACAAGCCGCTGCACGGCGAGATCAAGTTGCCCGGCATGGCGAACCATTTTTACCGCGCGCGGGTCGACCAGCACCTGCGCATCGGCATCCGCGCCATCGAGTTGCTGCGCGAACAGGGCATCGATCAGTTGCACAGCCGCAAGTTGCGCAGCTTCGCCGAGGTGGCATTTCAATGAGCCGCACACGCAGGCATGCGCCGCTTTGGTCATACTGACCGCCTGATTTTTCGAGGAGCCGCTGATGAAAACATGCACCCCTGTCCCGTGGCGCGCCCGTATCTGGGCACTGGTCGCCTGCGCCGCGTTGGGCCTGGCGGCCACCGCTACCGCCCAGAATCACGACTCGCCGAACGCCGGACCGTTTCGCACCACCAGTGACGGTCAGGACTCGGGCCTGATGCTGGAAGGCCACGATCCGGTGGCCTACTTCACCCAGAACGAGGCCGTCAAGGGCGACCCGGCGATCCGCACCGAGCGACTGGGTGTGACGTACCGATTCATCAGCGAGGCGAACAAGGCCGAATTCCTGCGTGCGCCGCACCGCTACATGCCGCAGTTCGGCGGCTTCTGCAGTAATGGCATCAACTACGCCATTCCCTGGGGCGGCGGTGGCGGTCCCAACACCTGGCGCATCTACCGCGGCAAGCTCTACGTGTTCGGTGGCCAGGCGTCGCGGGATCATTTCGAGATGGACACCGAGCGCAACCTCGCGCTGGCGCACCGGTACTGGAACGAGGAGGTCGCCGCTTCGACCGCGATCATCACGCGCTACAAACGCCTGATCCTGCGCGTGCCACACTACAAGACCGGCAAGGAATTGCAGAGCGAGTGGGAGGCTAAACTGGCCGCCAAGACGCTGCCCGTCATGCCGGGCGGGCCCCAGGTGGTGCCGGCGAAATAGGGCTGCGGACGACCGAAGCGGACGAGGCGCGGCGGCGCGGCGACTCAATGGCAACCCGATTGCCCGCCGGAGCCAGATCCCTTACGCTCAAGCTGCACCCCCCAACCCCACGCCGGGCGCGGCCACAGCGCTCAAGGAGAGCGCCATGCCGTCCAGCCCCCTTAGCCCCCTCAGCTCAGAGACCCGGGCCATCCGCACGCTGGCGCTGGTTGGCCAGACAGCCTCCGGCAAGACCAGCCTCGCCGAGGCCTTGCTTCACAAAGCCGGCGCGATCGGCGCGCCGGGCAGCCTGGAGCGCGGCACGACAGTCAGCGATTTCGACCCGATGGAGCGGCGCGCGCAGCACTCGCTGAATTCCGCGGTGCTGCACCTGCGCCATCGCGACACCCGCGTGCACCTGATCGATACCCCGGGGTACGCCGACTTCGTCGGCCAGTCGATGACCGCACTCGAGGCGGTCGACACCGCCGCGGTGGTGATCAATGCCGCCACCGGCATCGAGATGATGAGCACGCGAATGATGGAGTGGGCGCACAAGCGCAGGCTGTGCCGTCTGCTCATCGTCAACAAGATCGACGCACAGGGGGTCGACCTGGCCGGCCTGGTGGAGCAGTTGCGCGCTGCGTTCGGGCGCGAATGCCTGCCGCTGAACCTGCCCGCCGACGGCGGCACCAAAGTGGTCGACTGCTTCTTCAACGCCGAAGGCCGCAGCGACTTCGGTTCGGTGGCCGACACCCACCGCGCGCTGGTGGAGCAGGTCGTCGAAGTCGACCCGGCGTTCGTCGACCGCTATCTCAACGACGGTGACGTCGATCCGCGCGAACTGCACGCGCCGCTCGAGCAGGCACTGCGCGAAGGCCACCTGATTCCGATCTGCTTCGTCTCGGCGCGCAACGGCGCCGGCGTCCAGGAGCTGCTCGACGTCATCGACCTGCTGC